>NZ_JAJRBM010000326.1 GCF_028679455.1 Methanospirillum sp.
ATAATGTCTGTCACTTGTAGATTTGAGAACTCTCCGGGAGAGTACTGAATCATGGAACTAGCATTATTATTCATCTCGAGCGAGGAGATACCCATGAGATCAGAGGTAAGTTTCACGAGTATGATCGCGTCTTTTGCACTCTGAAACAGTCTTCGGTACTTTTCCTCACTCAATGCCAGTCTGGTTTCTGCTTCAAGACGCTCGGTAATATCACGCCATACCGAGATATAATCTTCAATCTCTCCAATTTCGGAAAGATGGGGGGTAGTAGTTGTCTCAAACCAGATCCACTCACCATTCAGATGTCTAAACCTAAACGATGCAGGTGGTTTATTGACGATACCTGATATTTCCTTCAGTTCTTCCTGCAGAGCAGCATAGTCATCAGGATGGATATAATCAGAAATATTCCGGTCAACGATCTCAGATGAGACAAAACCGGTGAGCATCGCACATGCTGGAGAGACATAGGAGATGATCCCCTGCACGTCCCACCTGATGATGATATCGCGTACACTTTCGGTGATGAGTCTGAGATTGGACTCATTCACCCGGATTGCTTCGAGCAGTGTGTGTTTTTCAGTGATATCCTCTCCGTTGATAACCAGAGCTGGCCGCTCCTGAAAGAAGGAGACCGAAGAGATGGTAAAGAGATAGGTTCTTTCCTTCTCTTCCTGCTCTATGGTGGTTTCAAAAGACCTGGTTTCTCCGGCACTTACGATTCTGACCTCCTGTGTGAATGCCGGACCGAAGATACGTTCTAACTGAAGCGATTCGATGCTGAGGCCGATTACTGATTCGGAGGTAGATTGAAAGAGCCGAAGAAAGGTGTCGTTTACCCAGCGGATTGTCAGATCAGTATTAAGGATGATCAGAATATGTGAAGAAAAATTGAGTAAGGATGATTCTGGCTTAATGTCAGCGATGTAATATTTTTTCTT
This sequence comes from Methanospirillum sp., assembly GCF_028679455.1. GTDB lineage: Archaea > Halobacteriota > Methanomicrobia > Methanomicrobiales > Methanospirillaceae > Methanospirillum. The sequence continues at coordinate 942 of NZ_JAJRBM010000326.1, forward strand.
CTGCCCATGTTCCCTCATCTCAAGACGGCCTGAGAGCACCAGGCTGTCCAGGTACCGTGCAACCGTATGGCGGTGATGACCACACAACTGCGCCACTTCAGAGATACTAAGGTACTTTTTTCCATGGGAAAACGCCGAAAGAATATCTTCAAAAATAGTATTATTCCGCGACGTCATTTCAATCTCCTTTGATGTTATAAGGCTTATTTATTTGGACACCGAAAAATCCAGATATATCCCATAGAATACTGAATCTTTTCTGCTCATTTGTGCTGCAACGGGCATTGCAGAATCAGGTGAGTAACGAAGAATACCTCGGAACAGGATAGTCCTACCTGAATACCAAATCAGATGAAGAGGAGATCACACCTGGCAGGATATAGGTGAACATCATTTCCCACATCCATTCTCCTGCCACCCTCTCCATTTGATGTTAGCTCAGAACTGTTCATTTCTTTTCAACTATCATACCTCATTACCAATCCTGATCGATCCACGAGGGAAATAAACTTCAAATCGTGCACCTTCACCAGGCACGCCGGCTTCTGCAATGGTTATCCCGGTTACCGAGAGGATCTCTTCTGAAAGAAACAGCCCATGACTTGCAGAAAGTCCATATTCATGAGAAAAAATCTGCTTCTTATCATGCATGGGAATCCCGATACCATCATCCTCATAAACCAGGATCGGCAGGTCTCCATGATTATCAATACTGAATCTGATAGTGGTAGCCTTTTTTCCATGCCGGATCGAGTTATCTATCAATTCTGAGAAGACCCGTTCAATGAGAGGATATGCATTGATTTTTACCATATCCGGGATCTGACAATCTATCCGGATTGAACCGGTTGGAACTTCATGAAGCGCATTCTTCACCAGTGTCCGGAGGTCCATCCAGGCAGGTCCCTGGACCAGAGGATCAAGCGTTTCGCAGGTGATTCTGACAATGTTTAATGCTTTTTCAACCATCCCATACGCTTTCTGGAAGTAACCGGTGACCTCCACACGCCCATCTTTCTGTCCGAGACTGACTTTTTCCATATTATGATAGATCGAACTCAGTTGCGTGAGCAGTATGTGGTGGATGATACTTCCCATGTATTGGAACTTTTTATTAGAGCGGAGCAGAGCGGTTTCCAGCCTGCCACGCTCAAGATTCTTATTGTGTAACTCTTCATTCGCCTGTTTGAGATCAGATACAGCTTTCTGGAGTTGAGCATTGAGATAATGCAGTCTTTCATCCGCCACCTGCAGTTCGCAGTTATTTTTGATAGCGGTTTCATAAGTAGAGAGCAAAATATTAAGAATCTGAACCCTGCCTGATCTGATCTCATACTCATGATTCGAGAATGAAACACGCAGAGGTTCGCTGGATGTTTCATTTGGAGAAAGACGCACCGATTCGAGGGTTCCGGTGATACGGGAGTAGATCCAGTCTGCATCATAGGGTTTAATGATGAAATTATCTGCTCCATACTCAAGGGCCTTGATCACGTCAGACGGATTATACAGATAGGTGACCAGAATAACCGGAATTGACCGGGTCGCCGGGTTCTCCTTAATCCGCCTGCATAGTTCGTACCCGTCCATTGGCGACATGATAACATCGGTCAGAACAATATCAGGAGGCTGTTTTTCTATGAGCGTAAGTCCTTCCTGACCATCTGCGGCGATTACCACCTCATGTCCGCCTTTTTCAAGGATATATCTGAGTGATTCTGCCTGGGTGCGGTTATCTTCCACAACCAGGATCTTTTGGGTAGATCTTCTCGGCATCAGACTCAACCAGTTACTGAACGTCTCTTCTGAGTAATGAGTTCATTCCTATGTATCTTCTCTTCACTAGAAAAGACGTTCCAGAATCAGTAGCGGATACAGGAAAAACTACAAGAAAAAGAAGATGATAATCCAAGGATGATTAGTTAAATGCCGGGGTACCGGTCGGGTGGAGCATTTCAGTTTCGGTCAGACCTTCAAAGACACCAACAGTCTTGATAACAAGATTATTACGCTTTGATTCCGCAATCAGATTACGGGATTCCTTGCTTACTCCGTTGGAGAGGACGAGCAGATGAGTCCCATATTCAGCCATCCGGGAGTCACGGACCATGCCTGCTGCATTAAGGTCATCCTGCCAGTTGGGGGCGAATTCTTTGTATTTGATGCCCTTTGATTCTGCATACATCTTGGCGATCATATCCACACCGGTTGACCCACCGGCGATGATCTCATCAACAACACCGATTTCAGCGATAAACTTATTGAGTTCTGCAAATACTGCATCTTTTCTATTACAGGTCCGGATACCGGAGACGATTAATTTTGCCATGATAATTTTCCATTATCTGCGTGTGACAGACCATTTGAGGCTTCGCAGATGAACAAACTACGTTGCAGATTATCGCATATGAACCCGGGTTCAGAGGAGGCCTGATGAGTTAAATTTATATGCATGCGTTGAGCTCCTGATTAGATCAAATCGTAAAAAGAGGAAATGAAATACCGAATTTAGAAGAAAAAAGAGTTACGATTGGTTTTCATGATGCTTCAAAGGCTTGCCAGGATCGATCACTTCGAGTTTCGCATCAGAAATCCGGTAATATAATCCAATGACCCGGAGTTTTCCCTCACGTTCTGTATCACGGACGATCTTATAGGTCCGCAGATGCTTGAGTTGGAGCCTGACATTCTCGATCTCAAGGCTGGTCTGCCATTCCTTAGCTTTTTCAGGATCGTCAGGGTGCGGATTCTTTTCGCTTACCAGGGCAAGGGCGGGTTGGGCATGACGAAGCCATCCAGGGATAAATGCATCATCGCCACAATGTCGGTGAGCAAGGGCATGCATTGCGCCACATCCTTCATGTCCACAGATCACGAGGGTATCGACATGGAGATGCCCGATTCCATATTCAAGGAATGTACCTACGTTCCAATCACCGGGGGGAACGATGTTGCCGATGTTACGATGCACAAATATCTCACCAGGTTTGGCATGACAGGTGATCTCTGGAGCAACCCGGGAGTCGCAACATCCAATCATCATCACATGAGGATTTTGACCTTTCAGGAGCTCTTTATAGTAATCGATGTTTTCAGAGAACTCACATTCAACAAAGTAGTTGTTACCTTCCAATAATTTTTCAATACCCATATGCTGCTCCAAT
>NZ_JAJRBM010000327.1 GCF_028679455.1 Methanospirillum sp.
ACTGGATCCATCATGGCTTCATCAGTCACTCAAAATCGTTCTTGATTCTGAACTACACGTAAAAACAGGTGGAATACATGTGGTGGGTCTGATTTCCAGGAGTGAAATCATCATAAAGACTGAAGATATCGGGCGGCATAATGCACTTGACCGGGTCATTGGGTATGCGTTGAGAAAAGGGATAGATCTTACCGGCACATGTGTCTTAATATCAGGTAGAATCTCCTCTGAAATGTCAAGAAAATGCATATTGGCTGGCATCCCGATAATTGCATCACGCGGAGCCACAACCTCTCTTGCCATTGAAATGGGAAATGCAACCGGACTCACGATTATCGGGTTTATCAGGGGAGGAAAAATGAATGTCTATACTGCTCCGGAACGGATCATCGGTGCACTATCAGCATAGTATATCAGGTTTTGATATCAGGACGATATCTGAAGAGGATCCGGTTATATCCCTTCAATTATCTCCCGAACTCCGGATATCAGGGTCTGGATCTCTTCCTGTGTATTGTAGAGGTACAGACTTGCACGAACCGTGCCATCTTTGAGGCCAAGATGCTGCATCAGGGGCATACAGCAGTGATTTCCTGATCGTACCATAACCGAGTACTGATCATCAAGGAGATGAGCAATATCATGAGGATGCATCCCTTCAACCATAAAGGATACTACTCCAATCCGGTTTTTCCCTGCAGGAGGGCCGATTATGGATACCTCTTCGATATCAGACAAGCCCTTTATCAGTTCACCGGCAAGCAGGGCTTCATGCCTTTCGATCTCTTCAACTCCAATCTGATTCAGATATGTTATAGCTGCCCGGAGCCCTAACGCACCGGCAATATGTGGAGTACCTGCTTCATATTTCTGGTACCCGGAAGCTGGCGAATATCCATCAATTGTCACTTCCTCGATCATTCCTCCCCCAACGAGAAGTGGTTCAATTGATTCATCCTGCATCCAGAGAACACCGGTTCCGGTAGGTCCAAGCATTTTATGCCCGGAAAAACAGAGAAAATCGCAACCCATCTCTTTGACATCGGTCTTCATATGAGGAACCGATTGGGCTCCATCGACGAGACAGAGAGCACCGGACTCATGAGCGACTGCAGAAATTTCTCTGACCGGAGAGATAGTTCCCAGAACATTAGATGCCTGGCTGATGGCAACGAGACGTGTATTATGATGTATTGCATCAGAAACATCTTCTGCAGTAACACTGGCATGGGCCGGATCTTCTGAAGGGGCAATGACATTGACCCTGACACCCTGTTTGCGGAGTGTAAACCAGGGGAGGAGGTTTGAATGATGATCAGATACGGTGGTAATAATCTCATCGCCGGTTTCAAATGTGAGTCCGCGTGCTACCATATTGATAGCTTCGGTACAGTTTCTCACAAAAACCGGAGTCCCATCCTTTCCATTGATGAATGAATTGACCGTCTCGTGAGCATCCCAGTACAACTGGCCGGTGATCTGAGACAGCCGGTGTACCCCACGTCCGACATTAGCCCGGTAATGAGTCTCATACTCATACATCGCATCAAGAACCTGGCGGGGAGAAAGGCTGGTAGAGGCATTATCCAAATAGATGAACTCATCGGTGAGTGGAATGTCCTGTCGTATTTGTTCGATATCCATATGCTCAACCTCCTGATTTTGTGTTATGGATGCCCTCTCTCAATGCATATCATCTCTTATTCGGCTTTACCCCTATGATAGAGAGACGAGTGGCTTCTTTTGGATCTTCTATCTTTAAAATAAAAGTTCCATGACATGGTTTAACATAAGGAAACACCACCGTATTTCCATCGGTTCCCACCACGATTGGGGGGTTTCCGATGATTCCTTCGCCAAATAATTTGGTTCCCGGCTGAATGTGGTAGATAGTAGGGCAGGTTTTGGTGATAAACTCACGGCATTCTTTGAAGGTAAGTCCTTTCGCTAATATTTCGTGAGTTAATTCTTCGATGCATCCCATCCAAGCACCTCATTCATCTTTTTGCGGAGTTGCATCGGGTTATGGACTGCAACCTCTACAATCTGTTCACCCTCATACTCGATCAGTTTTGAGATATTCTCAGCTTCCCTCCCGAAAACAATCGTGATAAATCTTGCAGATGGGAGAAGATATTTCATGGTAGCTGCATAGGATATCCCTGCATCACTATGTGCAAATGCGATACACAGGTCATAGGTGGCATCTCCGGACGTAATCTCTTCTACCGCTTTTTCAAGAGTGGTCATCTTCCCGATATAGTGCTTTTCAGGATCTGATGTCATCAGGAGTTTCATAACCGCTGGATTTCCAGCAATCAGAAAAGAATAACCATGATTTTTCAATTGGTACGCAGTATAGATTGCGATAGCATTCTGAACGGGAACCTCCGGGCAACCTAACACAATCAGAGCCTTATTTGTATCTGTATCTGTCATCATCTTTCACTTTTTTTGATTCGTGATCTCCACTGATCTCTACTAGGACAGAGTTTGACCAATAGTATCAGGTAGGATGAATAAGAATAAAAAAGATGTCACAATTGTGAATCGTTTGTATGGACACGGGATTTTTTCCCAGTGCGTAAAATAATAAAACGGTAGATTTTTCCTGGATGAGAATCTTTATGCCTGTAACCGAATAACAATACAGAATAAGTCACGATTGTGAACTATGGCACATTGTTGACTCCGGATCAGGAGCGTCTCAAAGACGTACACCATTATGGCACGAATATACAGCGACATTACAAAGACTATCGGCAATACTCCTCTCATAAGGTTGAACCGTATTACCAAACCATTACAAACCCAGACTTTTCCTCCAACGATTCTCGTTAAGCAGGAATCCCGTAATCCTCTGGGGAGTGTGAAGGATCGAATCGGTGTAGCACTCATTGAAGCAGCTGAACTTGACGGGAGGATAAAACCGGGAACAACTATTATTGAACCAACAAGTGGAAACACCGGTATCGCACTTGCATTTGTCTGTGCGGCCAAAGGGTACCGTCTTATTCTGGTGATGCCGGAATCATTCAGTATCGAGAGGAGAAAACTCTTCAAAGCACTGGGTGCAGAACTGATTCTGTCACCTGCTGCTGAAGGAATGGCAGGTGCTATTGCTCTGGCTGAAGAGAAGCATCGCAAACACCCGGAGAGTTACCTGATCCCTCAGCAGTTTAAAAATCCTGCAAATCCAGCCGTACACAGACGGACGACCGCTGAAGAGATCTGGAATGATACCGATGGTCAGGTAGACATCGTAGTTGCAGGAGCAGGAACCGGAGGGACCATCACCGGTATTGCGTCGGTCATAAAACCAAGAAAACCCTCATTTAAAGCGATAGCAGTAGAAGCTGCTGCATCACCGGTAATTTCGGGAGGAAAGCCAGGGAAACATAAGATTCAGGGTATCAGTCCGGGATTTATTCCTGATGTTCTTCAGAAAGAGTTACTGGATTGTGTAATACCGGTAACTGATGATGAGGCCTACGATTTTGCACGGCGACTTGCAACCGAAGAAGGAATTCTCGCCGGTCCTTCATCGGGTGCGGCTGTTGCTGCAGCATTCAGGGTTGCATCGCTTCCTGAGAATGCGGGAAAATTGATCGTTGCGATTCTTCCTGATACCGGAGAACGGTATCTCTCTACCGACCTCTTTGAGGCATCAGACTAAAGATCGGGAGACAAATCCAGTAAGTTCTCTCTACTTTTTAAAAGATCCAGTTGAAAGAGTAGAAATTTAATTTACTCTGCTATTCAGGTTTGCAAGCCCGCTCCTTGAATACCTGATATCTGATTGAAAATAATTAAGACTCATTGGATGGATCTCTGGTGTCCAGATAAGTGACTGATGACCCATTGGAATCAAATTCCTGTCAGGGATATATGATACACAACATCTGAATGAGGGATTATTTGCCGGATTCAGGTGCTATTTAAAAGTCGGGATCCAACCAGGTAGGTAGAAGGGGCAGTTATTATCAGGAAATTGCACGATATCGTGCCGGTATGGCAGAGAGGTTAATGCCTTCGCCTGCAAAGCGAATGTTTGGGGGTTCAATTCCCTCTACCGGCGTAATTTTGAAGGAGAATTTATCTTGAATCTATACAGCACTCTTACAAGAACCGTTGAACCATTGAGAACTCTTTCTCCGGACAGGGTTTACATGTTCGTTTGCGGACCTACTGTATATGATTACTCGCATCTTGGCCATGCCAGAACCTATGTTGTCTTTGATGTACTGGCAAAATATCTTCGGTGGACAGGAAAAGAAGTCTTTTACCTCCAGAATATCACCGATGTCGATGACAAGATCATAAACCGAGCTCAGGAAGAGGGAGTGTCACAATCAGTTCTCGCAAGAAAATTTGAGGCTGAATACCTGAAAGACATGCACTCGCTAGGAATAGATGCGGTCAGTTATTATGCACGGGCAACAACCCACATTCAGGAGATAATTGATCAGATTGGACGCTTGATCTCACGGGATGTAGCGTACATCACGGATTCTGGAATCTATTTCGATAGTGATCGGTTTGAACATAACGGTGAGCTTTCAGGCCAGAAAAGAGAGAAACGTATCAGTCGTGTCACTGATCTGACAAAACAAAAACCTGAAGATTTTGCGTTGTGGAAATTCGGTGAATATGGTGAGTACACCTGGGATACTCCCTGGGGGAGAGGAAGGCCGGGATGGCATATCGAGGATACGGCAATCTCTGAGAAATATTTTGGTCAACAGTATGATATCCACGGTGGAGGTCTGGATTTAATATTTCCTCACCATGAAGCAGAGATAGCCCAGATGGAATCATTAGAAGGCAGGCACCCGATGGTGAGATACTGGTTGCACACCGGGTTTCTCAC
>NZ_JAJRBM010000328.1 GCF_028679455.1 Methanospirillum sp.
GATCCGGTAACCCACTCCTGCAGCCTCGATGATCACATAATCATCTCCTGCCTCAACAACCGGACCACGGAGACGGGCTATCATCGACGGCCCCGTGTACAGTTGAGATGACAGAGTGCTAGTGAAAGTCCGTCTGCAGCGTCATCAGGCCTGGGAATTTCAGGGAGCCGAAGCAGACGGGTTATCATCTCCTGCATCTGTTTCTTGTCAGCAGATCCGGAACCGGTGACAGCAACCTTCACCTGATTTGGTGTATACTCGGTTACCGGAATATTATGATGAACAGCAGCCAGAAGAATAACCCCGCGAGCTTCACTCACTTGTAAAGCACTGGTAGTATTTCGTGCAAAGAACAATCGCTCAATTGCCATACTATCAGGATGAAATCGATCAATCAGTAATTCAATTCCCTGGTATATTTTTCCCAGCCGGACCGGTGCATCACCGTCAGTCTTGCTGGTCTTCACACAACCCCATTCATCTGCATCTGGAATATGCATATCATCAGAGATCACCCCGTACCCTACCGTTGCATACCCGGGGTCAACTCCCAGCACGCGTACCAACTCAGATTCCCCCGGACATATCCAGATACGAAAACCGGAAGATTTCTGTCAATTCGGGGGGAAAAACGTAGCGGGATTGTAACTTGCAGAATTCAGATTCCATTGCGTCCAATATTCAAATCCTCCTGGTCATCAGGCAGGCCCTGATTCCAGATACCCCGGTACCTGAGGAACCAGTCCTGTGCATTCAGTGGTTCTTCCCCTTCCTGTGGGAACCTCGGATGATACAACCCTTCTGAGTTTAAATCACGTGCTTTCATGGTGTCCCGCATATGGATTGGGAGAATTTTTGAGATTATTTCAATTTTGATATTTTGATCCAGGACCGGGTACAGAACCTCAACACGACGATTCAGGTTTCGTGGCATCAGATCAGAACTGCCCATCAGAACAATCTCATCACCACCATTATGGAAGTAGTAGATGCGTGAATGTTCAAGGAATCTTCCGACAATCGTGCTGATTGAGATATTTTCAGAGACTCCTTTGAGTCCCGGCCTTAAACAACAGATGCCCCGGATCTGGAGATCAATCTTTACTCCTGCAATCGAAGCCTTGTACAGTGCACGAATCATCTCTTCGTCCTGAAGAGCATTCAGCTTCAAGATGATGTGTCCATCCTCGTACTCCTGATGACGCTTAATCTCCCGGTCAATGAGTGAGATAATACCACGACGGATATATTTTGGCGAGACCAGCAGGTGATTATACGCCATATATCGTGAATAGCCGGTTAATGAATTGAAAAGATTTGATACATCAGAAGCTATCTCGGGGTTTGCGGTGAAAAGTCCGATATCGGTGTATATCCGGGCTGTTGAAGCATTATAGTTGCCCGAACTCATGTGAACATACCTGACGATGCCGTCCCGCTCACGCCTGACCACCAGACAGAGTTTTGAGTGGACTTTCAGGCCCATGATACCAAATACCACATGGACACCGGCGTGTTCAAGTGCCTTAGCCCAGCCGATATTATTCTCCTCATCAAACCGTGCCTTGAGTTCAACCACTACTGAAACCGCTTTTCCCATCTCCCTCGCATCAAGGAGTGCACGCACAATCGGTGAACGGTTACCGGTCCGATACAGGGTCATTTTTATCGCCAGTACATCAGGGTCCACCGCTGCCTGATGCAGGAAGTTGATCACCGGTTGAAAACTCTCATACGGATGAAAAAGCATGATGTCACGGGATTTGATAGTATTAAAGATCCCTTTTTCATTCTCCAGAATCTTGGGAATACTCGGAACAAACGGAGCATCCTTCAGATCGGGACGATCGAGATCAAGCATACACATCAGATCAGCCATACCGATTGGCCCGGCAATCCGGTAGAACATATGTGGATACTTCACCAGTTTTTCACCCATCATGCCACAGACAACCTGGTCCATCCAGGATGAAACCTCCACTCGCACCGGAACCCCTACCCATCGTCTGCCAACTGACTCTTCAACGGCAGTCATGAGATCGTCAGCTTCGTCTTCTTCAATCTCGATATCAGCATCACGGGTTACCCTGAACGGATAAGACGCTCTGACTTCAAGCCCTGGGAAGAGGAGATCGAGATTTGCAGAGATAACATCTTCTAAAAAGACAAGTTCAACGCCTATAGGAATCTTTGTCCCATCGTCAGCATCAGGAATCTTGAGAAGCCGGGGGAAGAGCTTGTTTGGAATTTTTATCCGTGCAAAGAGATCCTCTTCCCTCCCCCGTTCTCTGACAAGGATCGCAAGATTGAGTGCCAGGTTAGAGATGAATGGAAACGGATGAGATTTGTCAAAGGCTAGCGGGGTGAGAACCGGGAAGATCTCTTTGATGAAGTATTCCCTGAGGGCTCGTTTCTGTCGTTCATCAAGCGTCTCATACGTATGGATGACTATACCATTCTCTTTAAGGGCTGGTATGATCTCATCATGCCAGATAGTGCTCTGTTCTTCAAGGAGCGGAAAGAGATCCTCATATATCTTATCAAGAAGTCTGGCCGGGGTGAACCCGTCAGGAGGAGCCTTGAGCACCCCCTCATCGAGTTGCCGGTGCAGCCCGGATACCCGGATCATGAAAAATTCGTCAAGGTTATTTGAAAAGATGGCTAGAAATTTGACCCGCTCAAGTAAGGGATGAGTAGGATCTTTTGCTTCATCAAGAACATGCCGGTTAAACTGAATCCAGGATAGTTCACGGTTGATATAATATGAGGGATCCTTCAGTTCCATATCCTTCCCGGATATGGGTTCGTCGGCAGAAAACAACTCATCCCTTTTCATCGTGAGGATATAAGAGAGCAAAAGCAGATAATTCTTACGTTAATTAAAAGCAGAAAGGTCAGATATCTTCAGGAGTATCCACCTTACTTTCATAATGGAAGTCTTTCTGAATAGTTTTCATATACCCGTTCGCACTTGTATGATCTTTCAGAATCAGTTCAGCAGAGACATTCGAATCATTTCCCCGAGCCTCCATGATGTGAGCACCAATATCGATACTCACGCCACCCAGGGCATATGAATTGAGAAGTGGATCGCCGCTTGGAGTTGAACTCTGTACATCTGTCGCTTCATTCGGATGTTCGGTGCCGCTGTATATTTGAGAACTCATATCACCTTCAGGTATAGCAATCAACCCTGAACTCTCTGCAATACCGGTTGTATTCGATTCATTACCAGCCGGTTCTAAACCCATCTCCGACGTCTCATTGGAACGTGATACAGAGAGGTTCGTATATTCTGATGCATTACTAGTTTGCAGTTCAGAACTGTTCATGGAGTTAATAGTATTATTAAAACTCTGATCTCCAGAGAGCGGTGAGGTTGCTTCAGCACATGCCCCTCCCACCAGAATGCTTACGGTGCCAATGATGGCGAGCAAGATGCATATTGAGCGGAAATTCATCCTATTTTCTCCATATGATAACCAGATCTGCAAATCGGTCGATGATTACACATTAGCAGGGACGGTATGAAGATTTTGTGGTAATATCACCATCTTCAGGGGATCGAACCGGGGAGAAGATTATATGCAGGATCGAGATCCCGGAGAAATGCCAGAGAATAATACCTGAAAAACGTGATAACAGGGACCAGTAGGACGAGTGAAAGAAGAAATAGTACCGCTGCTCCCAGACCCAGGAACACGATACCGGTTGGATCCATGACCTGGGGGACTCCGGTTCCGGCTGATATGATCATAGCAGGTATTCCCATAGGGATACTTAGAAGAAAAAGTATGATCCCCAGAACGGCCCCGGACAAAAATATCAGGATGATCTTACCTGCAGTGTAAATCACAGCCTCGATCCATCTTCCAGAGAATATGGTAATCATTCGTCTCCAGCCGGGAACAATACCGCATTCATCAACTATCATCACAGGTACCACAAAATCGGCTGTGAGTCTTGCAAGAATCCATACCGGAATGAGAATAATCAGAAGCAGGAGCAGGAACTCAATAATCAGGAGCATGAGTCCGTAAAAATCCAATGTTTCACCTTGAATGGCAGGAACAATGAAAAGAAGAGCCAGAATAATTGCACTAATGAGAATTAGTGCGAGGAGAAACAGGTAAAAACCA
>NZ_JAJRBM010000329.1 GCF_028679455.1 Methanospirillum sp.
AATCATCGATCACGAGTATTCCTGGGGGTCTGCGAAACAGCCAGTTCTCTTCAGGATTACTCATTCTGGCCATTCTTATAGGTCTGGTCTGTTCTCCGGTATCTGCAGGTACCAAGTACCTGGCCGGATCTCCTGATATCTCTGCATCTATCTCCGGGAATCATGATCTCACACCCGGCACTACCGCCCTGCTTCCGGTATCCATAGAAAATACCGGTCTTATCTCCTCCAGGATGGTCGAATCACAGATCCTGGAGCAGGATGATGTCCCCAGTACTGCAAAGATGGTGCTTGTTTCGCTGGAAGCCGGTGATGCACCGGTACTAGTCAAATCAGACTCCCAGATGCTTGGGGACATTGCTGCATCTCATGCAAAAAGTGCCACATTTCAGGTTCGCGTAAAAGATGATGCACGTGCAGGTAAGTACACCGTCCCGCTTCATGTCAGGTATACCTACCTTGCCGAAGCAGATCAGCAAGGGACCGAGAGTGTCACTTACCGGTACATCGAGCGTGATCTGATTCTTGAACTTCCGTTTGTCATCAAATCAGCGATTACTCTTGATGTGACTGATGTCACCACTGACGATATCAATGCCGGAGGATCGGGATATGTTCTGGCAACTCTGAAGAACTCCGGGACCGATGCAGGATTAAAGACTGTTGCAAAGATTTCGCGCGATGATGGTTCTCCCGTGGTTCCGGTGGACAGTGCTGTCTACATTGGATCCTTTACGCCTGGTGAGACAGTGCAGACGAAGTTTAAGGTTTCCATCGCAAACGATGCACAGCAACAGAAGTATCCGCTAAACCTCTTTGCATCGTATGAAAACGCAGATGGTGAAACACTGAATACTCCGATACAACGGGTTGGTATTCCGGTCAAAGAAAAAATTAGGTTTTCAGTTGTCAGTACTCCGGCCATGATTACCTCAGGTGGGCAGAAGATCATTGAGGTTGATTATCAGAATGATGGCGATAGTCCGGTCTACAAGGCAGAGGCAAGAATTACTCTGGTAGATCCATTCACGAGTAATGATGCACTTGCATACCTGGGGGACATTAAGCCTGGTGAACATGCACGGGCTCTGTTTGAAATCAGCGCATCAGATGATGCAGATGAAAAAACATATGCTCTGGACTCTGAAGTGCGGTTCCGTGATGCACTGGATATCAGTCAGACATCAGATACCGTCAAGGTGCCGATTACCGTTACATCATCCGGTGCATTCGCGTTTATCACTGCAGACCCGGTTGCTGTACTCCTGCTACTCGTGATCATCATTGGTGGCGGATATTACTACTTTGGTGTACGCCGGAAGATCCCTGTTTCATAATCTGACAATATGTCGAGACAATAGTTCTAAGACAGAATTATTAATCTAAAGAACAAAAATGTGGTGGAAGTTTCCTGAAATGGATGACAAACTCATGCATTGTTACTGAACAACCATTCAACGAGCATAATTATGAATTATAACCAGATATGCAAACCACTCATGGTAGTGGTATTCGGCCTGCTGATCGCAGCGTTGGTAGCCTCTCCCGCTCTTGCAGGGACGAAATATATGTCAGGTTCACCAAACCTGACCGCAAGTATTGCCGGAAGTAACGAGTTTACTCCTGGGACCACGGTTCAGATGAAGGTTCTGATCCAGAATACCGGTCTGAACACGATCAAGATGGTCCAGTCCGGAATTGTTGACCGTGATGATGTTCCAAGCACTGCAAAGATGGTGAAAGTCACCCTCGGTGCTGGTGATGCTCCGGTTCTCATCAAGTCAGACCCCCAGATGATCGGTGATATCAAAGCCTCAAACAACAGTCAGGTACCGATTGATATCAGAGTCAGGGATGATGCCAAGGCAGGCACGTATCTAGTCCCGCTCAATATTGAATACACCTATCTGGCTGATGCAGATCAGCAGGGAACTGACAGTCTGACCTACCGGTACGTAAAGAAAGATCTCCAGATTGAACTGCCATTCGTAGTGAAATCTGCAATCAATCTTGATGTGCTCTCAGTCACTCCCGAAAATATCAATGCAGGTGGTTCTGGTTATGTCACCCTTAAACTGAAGAACAGTGGCACAGATGCCGGGATGAAGTCAATCGCCAAACTGAGTCGCAGTGGCAGTTCTCCGGTTGTCCCGGTTGACAGCACCGTCTATATCGGTACCTTTGCACCGGGTCAGGAAGTAGATGCCAAGTTCAAGGTATCAGTCTCCAAAGATGGTGAACCGCAGGAATATCCGCTCTCAGTACTCGTTTCCTATGAAAATGCTGACGGTGAGACCCTCGATACTCCATCAGAAGATTTCGGCGTCCCGGTAGGGTCAAAGGTCTCGTTCACGGTAACCAGCCCTGCCGGTGAGACCTCACCTGGGAAAAAGCAGGCAATTGAAGTGACCTATCGGAATGATGGTGCTGCAACAGCATATAGTGCCGAAGCCCGTATCAGCGCCGTTGATCCCTTCACGAGCAACGATGACCTTGCGTACCTCGGTGACCTCAAACCAGGTGAGTCAGGGACTGCAAAGTTTGAGATCAGCACTGCATCAGATGCAACCAAGAAGACCTATGGATTAGATTCTGAAATCAGGTACCGTGATGCCCTTGACAACAGCCAGATATCAGACACGGTTAAGGTCCCGATCTCAGTGGTTACCCGGGAAGGTATTACCTCACTCCTTGGAAACCCGGTAGTTCTCGCAGTACTGCTGGTCATCATCCTTGGTGGCGGATATTATCTCTATACCCGGCGCCAGAAAAAACAGGATAACTAACCGATAACCCGGTTGTGATGTACCTATGCGTTCATTTTTTTCCAGCGTTGCTGATCTCGTAGTTTACCGGCCACGACTTCTCTCAAAAATCATTCTTGTTCTGATGCTCATCTCACTGGTCGGGATGAGTATGATCTCGATGGCTACCGGGAATGATACCTATCTGGACAAAAATTCAGAACGAGGCATCATCTCAAACCATTATTCAGATACGTTCCAGCAGAATACGCTGGTTATTCTCTTTGAATGCAACGATCCCACAAGCCCAGACGTTCTGGAGTATATCGACTCAATTATGGGGCCGATCAGAAATCTTCAGTATGTGTCCGGGACTGCTGCGGTAACTGACGTAATCAAGCAGGCAAATAATGGAACACTTCCCCTCTCATCAGGGGAAGTCACTGCTGTTGAGGAGAAGATATCCCCGGCGATTCTCAAACGGTATGTTCCATCAAACCTGCTGAACATGGCAATGGTGACCCTTGAGCCGGGGCTCACTGATAAGAAGAAAGAGTCTGCGATGAAGAATATCATCTCATTCATCGACAGTACTGATATCCCTCCCGGCTTGTCGGTTAAGCTCACTGGTGATGCAGCATTCAGTATGGAGATGAAGAATGAGATGGGAAAGTCCATGGCTACTCTCATTCTTGCTGCCCTTATCCTGATGGTAGTGGTCATGGGACTGCTCTTTGCCTACGTCAGCCATCGGTTCCTGCCGGTCCTGATCGTTGCAATCGGGCTTCTGTTCACCTTCGGGGTAGTCGGACTTGCCGGGGTTACTGTCAGTATGGCAGTAATTTCTGCCTTCCCGGTGATGATTGGGCTTGGGATTGATTATGCAATCCAGTTCCACTCGCGACTTGAAGAGGAAGCCAGGACAAACCCACTTCCTGACGCTATCAGGCACACCATCACCAAAACCGGCCCTGCGGTTATGTACGCCATGCTTGCTACCACGATGGGATTCTTCGCGATGTTTATCTCTCCGGTTCCGATGATCCAAGGGTTTGGCCTTGTGAGTATCATCGGGGTTGTGGTCTGTTATCTGACATCGCTGATCGGTATCCCGCTCATTGCGATACTATTTAATTACAAGGCAAAAGGAGCGGGAAAGTCAAAGCTTACCGATAGTATTGATTCAGGTCTCTCCAGACTGGCAGTAGGGATTGCGAAGAACCCGGTACCGGTTCTGCTCGTTGTTTTCCTTGTGGCATTTATCGGAATCCAGCTGGATTCACAGATTCCCATCGATACCAACCAGAACTCTTTCGTTCCTCCGGGAATGCCGGCAAAAGTCACGCTTGATAAAGTAACCCGTACGGTGGGATCCACCGATCCTGCACCGGTTCTTGTGTATGGCGATAATGTCCTTGCACTTGACAGTGTCAAGTGGATGAAAGAGTTCACCACGATGGAGATGAATCTGCATCCCACCCGGCTGAACAATGCGGTGAGTATTGCAGACTATGCAATCACGTATAACAACGGGACAATGCCCCAGACCCAGAGTGAGCTGGATGCCGCTCTGACAAAGATCCCCGAAGGGACCAAAAAGCAGTACCTGAACGGTCAGACTGAAGCAGTTATTCAGTTGTATACTACCAATATGGAGACTCCGGCAAAAAGTGATCTGAAAGACCTGATGAAAGGGGATCTTCTGATGTATCCCCCACCACCGGGCATCAAGACCAGTATCACCGGAAGTTTTGATCTGTTCACCTCCCTCATCAGTGAACTGGTGGAGAGCAAAGAAGCGATGACTTATCTCGGGTTCATCCTGGTTGCCCTCTTCCTGGGGCTGGTATACCGGAACATCAATGCCCTTTCCCCGATTGTGCCGATCATTGCGATTGTTGGATGGAATGCGGTGGCCATGTATGTACTTGGTATCGATTACAACCCGATGACCGCCTGTCTTGGATCGATGACGATAGGGGTGGCAGCTGAGTATACGATCCTGGTGATGGAACGGTATCTGGAAGAACGGGAAGAGACTGATGATGTCATCGAGGCCATCAGGAATAGTGTGCGAAAGATTGGATCTGCAATCCTGGTATCAGGGCTTGCGACCTTCTTCGGATTTTCTGCCCTGATTCTATCGACCTTCCCGATCATCAGCAACTTTGGACTGACCACCATTATTGCGGTACTCTTCTCACTGATTGGTGCCGTTGCAGTGATGCCTGCAGTACTGTCACTACTCGATCAGATCCTCCACAAGGTTGAGGAGGTTGAAGAAGATGTTCTTCACGTGCATCCCCACCATAAAGAATGATGAACATGCTCTGCATGTTCAGGTCCGGTCTTGATGGCTCCCATCAAACTTTTTTACCGATCATTATTGAAATAATTGATTGTACAACGACATCCTTACTATCATCCTGATCATAGATCAGATCAGCATGTCT
>NZ_JAJRBM010000330.1 GCF_028679455.1 Methanospirillum sp.
AATTGATGTACACTTAAGTATCTGTGGATTTTTCAGGGACATGTTTCCAAATATTATCCAACTCCTGAATAAGGCTTTTGCTATGGTTTCAGAAATGGATGAGACATACGAGATGAATTATGTTCGCATGCATTCTTGTGAAAACCTGAAAGAGATGGCGGAACAGATCAAGGATAACATCCTCACCCAAGAACGAGCAAAAAAAATTTCATTTGCACGGATTTATGGACCGCGGGCAGGAGAATATGGAACTAGAGTACTTCCTCTCTTGGAAGACAGTATCTGGAAAGAAGAAAAAGACCTTGCAGAGGTATACCTCGAACAGATGTCTCATCTCTATACTGATGGAATTCATGGAGAGAAATCATCGGAATCCTATCGAAAGAGTCTTTCACATGTTAAACTTGTATCACAGGTCAGAGATCGTAACGATCGGGAGATCATTGATCTGGATCACTATTTTGAATATTTCGGAGGATTGACAAAAGCCGTTGAGACAGTTTCGGGATCGAACCCGGTGATGCTCATTTCAGATACGACGAGAGAGGTGATAGAAACCGTGGAGATCAGTACAGTAATTACCCGGGGTATGCGGACAAGATTACTCAATCCAAAATGGATCGATGAGATGTTAAAACACGATTTCCATGGCACCCAGCAGATCGAAGAAAGAGTGTATAATACATTAGGACTCGCTGCTACTACCCATTCTGTTGAAAACTGGATCTGGTCAGCAATTGCAGAGCGATATATCTATGATGACGAGATGAGAGAGCGCCTCTTGGATAATAATCGTTATTCTACTCTTGGAATTGTTGAACGTTTGCTTGAAGCTGAACAACGAGGGTACTGGGATGCGACAAAAGAAGAGACCGATCACCTTCGTCAGGCCTACCTGAAGATAGAAGGAATGATTGAAGAACGCTTATAATTGTGCGAATAGTCTGTTTTCTGGAGATATTATGAAACCTTTATTAAATCAATTCACTTGGTTAACCCTACTTATACTCTTGGGTTATTTAATGATTATTCCTGCATCTTCATCTGAAATCATAGTAACACGGGACATTCAACAGGGAAAAGAAGATTCGGATAACGTGATGGATGTAACATTGACCCTCAATGGCCTCGAAAAAGGGGGAATAATTGAGACACTTCCAACAGGAGTTACTTTTCAATCTACGGCATTTCCTCAGGAAATGTTCTCTAAATCAGGAAATAATCTGATATTTGCAATTATTAATGATACCCCGGTTCATTATAAGATACAAGTATCGGATGAATCAATCCCAAAAATAATTGGAAAATGGGAAGATATACAAGATGGAGTGAAAGGTGAAGTAAGAGATGGAATTCTATCCAGTTTTCAAGGGCAGACCAACAAATCAGATAAACCTGCACGTTCTTCGGGAATTAGCATTTGTATTGTCCTTATTGCATTGTCTCTTTTACTAATGATAAGACGGGGTAATAAAGAATGATATCGAAAAAATATCTTATCCTCTGTTTTGTCTGTCTTCTCCTACCCGTAGGAGTATCAGGTGTTATGAATCAGACTCCGGTCACGCCTGATGAAGTGCATGACAAAGCATCAGAGGTACTCGGACAGGAGATAATTTCATACATGAAGGCTGAATACCTACATGAGAATATCCCCCATCCAAGCCTTGAAAATTTTAAACAGACTCTCATATATTACCCGGAATATCCAAGACAAATCGAGGATTCATCAGGAAAAATAATAACTATTCACAAACCCTTGGAAAGAATACTCGCATATAATTACCATGCTATCAGTCTACTTCACTCAAATGATAAGGTAATTGGCGTGGCACATAGTGCCCTTGCAGATTCCGATGTAATTCCGTCTCTGAATAATAAGATAGACATTGGAGGAGGAGGACCTTATGAGCCGGATTTTGAACGAATTTTATCATCTGAACCGGATGCCCTCTTAAGTTATTCTAACCTAGGTCCGGGAAAAGATTTTTTTGAAAACCGTTTGCCGAATAGTATTCCAGTAATAAGACTTGATATTATACGTCCACAAACGATTCGTGAAGAGATTATAAAACTTGGCTATCTTCTAGATAAACAAAAGGAAGCTCAAGAATATGTTACATGGTACGATAGTGTTGTAAACCCTATTAAATTTAAAATTGCACAAATTCCACCAGATAAAAGGGCAAGGGTTTTTCTGGATGTATGGAATGGAAATGCCTCTTTTACTGAAAGAAAAACCAATTCAGCTAGTGATCCATATAACCAGTACTGTGTGGACGCAGGAGTTATCAATATTGCAGCTCATGCAGTGGGTCCGTCAGGAACAATCGATACCGAATGGATAATGAAAGAAAACCCTGATGTTATTCTCGGTCTTGCATACAAAGGCGGGTATAATACCGATAATATTACCGATCTGAAAGACCAGTACGACGAGATTATGCAATTACCTCTTCTTCAAAATTCTTCTGCAATAAGAAATAATCGTGTATATATCATTGGATTCAGATTTACGAATGGCCCTACATATCCTGCGGCATTCGCTACCATGGCAAAATGGATGTACCCGGAACTTTTTAGGGATCTGAACCCTGAAGAGATCCACCAAGAATATGTTAACAGATTCTTGGGATCAAATTACACTGTCTCCGATCACGGTGTATATTATTATCCAAAATGAGGCAGTTCAATGCATTCAGTTTATCTTACTGAAAAATATCTCTCATTTATAAAGAAGAAATGGGTATGTCTTATCGCTTCTTTAGGATTTCTGCTCATATCCATTGGTATTGCCGTATCAGTTGGTTCCTATAATCTCCCGATTATTGATGTTTTTTCGATTATATTCAAAGGAATTGTAAATAGAACGGATTCAACAACGGATCTTATCATCTGGAATAATCGGCTTCCCAGGATTACAATGGCTGTAGCAGCGGGAATAGGTCTTGGAATATCCGGTACGGTGATGCAGGCAATATTAAAAAACCCACTTGCAAGTCCATTCACATTGGGTATTGCATCAG
>NZ_JAJRBM010000331.1 GCF_028679455.1 Methanospirillum sp.
AAGGATTAAATCAGAAAGAGCTAAAATAATAGAGCAATTCTTTTGCTGAGGTAGTCTAGTCTGGGAAGGCGCAAGATTGGAAATCTTGTGGGAGTAATCCCTCGGGAGTTCAAATCTCCCCCTTAGCGTTTTTTTATTTTTTTAATCTTGAAAAAGATTCTTCGGAAAAAGAGAATTATTTTGATCTGCGAATCCAATCTGCTACCCAGTCTCCAACTGCACTTGTAGATGCTGAACCACCCATATCACGGGTTACCACTCCCTTACTGATAGAAGCTTCAATGCCTTTTACGATCGCTGCACCGGCTTCTTCTTCACCCAGATGATCCAGCAGCATGGCTCCTGCCCAGATGGTTGCAAAAGGATTTGCTACATTCTGGCCTTTGTACTTCGGCGCAGAACCATGGATAGGCTCAAACATTGAAGTCCCATGGGGATTGATATTTCCTCCGGGAGCAAGGCCAAGTCCACCTTGAATCATGGCACCCAGGTCGGTGATGATATCACCGAACATATTCGGGGTAACTACTACATCGAACCATTCCGGGTTCTTAACAAACCACATGGTTATCGCATCCACGTAGTTGAATTCAGTAGTGATATCCTGATTTTGAGCAGCTACATCCCTGAATACATCTCTCCAGAGGCCGTAAACATCAGAGAGGACATTGGCCTTGTCTACCGAGGTGACTTTTTTCCTGCGTTTACGTGAAGCATCAAAGGCATACTCAATAACCCTTCTGGAACCTTCCCGCGTAAGAACTCCAATCTGATACGCGATCTCCTCTGCATCGCTCTCAACATCAAGCCCGAACTTGACTGAGTAGAGATTTCGCACAACTTCGAGCTGCTTATGCTCTTTTCCAGTAAACCGCGAACCGATCCCGACATAGAAGTCCTCAGTGTTTTCCCTCACTACCAGGAAATCAATATCTTTTGGCCCTTTTCCGGCTAAAGGAGTCTCGACCCCGGCTAGCATCTTCACCGGACGCAGGTTCACATACTGATCAAAGGCAAACCTGAGGGTGAGCAGGATTCCCTTTTCAAGAATTCCCGGAGTAACCCGATCATCTCCGATTGCCCCAAAGTAAATAGCAGGATAGGATGAGAGTGCATCAAGTTCCTGCTCACTTACCAGTTCACCAGTCTTCAGATACCGGTCTGCACCAATATCAAAATCAGTCCAGCCAATCTCAAATCCATACCGCTCCCCCGCAGCATCCAGCACCTTCCGTCCGGTTGCAATGATCTCGGGACCGATTCCGTCCCCTCCTATTACCGCTACTTCATGCACAGGTCTTCACTCCTGATCTTTTTTGCATACGAAACCAGCCCACCTGCATCGATGATCCGCTGCAAAAATGCAGGAACTGGTTCGATGTCAAACCGCTTCCCTGACACCTCAATATACCCTTCTGCAAAATGCCCGGTGATCTGATCCTGTTCGGTGATCTCACCAGCGTGAGGGCAGATGACCAGCAGGAGCCCGACATTTACACTGTTTCGATAAAAAATCCGAGCAAATGACTCAGCAATCACCACACGGACCCCGGAGCCGGTCAGAGCCAGAGGTGCATGTTCCCTCGAGGAACCGCAGCCAAAGTTCCTTCCTGCGACGATCATATCGCCTTCCTGTGCATTTCCTGCAAATCCATCCCTGAATCCTTCGAAGGCATGTTCCGCCAGACCTTTGGGATCATTGATGGTAAGAAAACGACCAGGGATGATAGCATCAGTATCGATATTATCCCCAAACTTCCAGACCCGCATCATCGCACCTCCCGCGGATCAGTGATTACTCCGGTGATTGCGGTGGCTGCGGCGGTGGCAGCAGAACCGAGATAAACCTTCCCTTCTGTCGAACCCTGACGACCCTTGAAATTCCGGTTTGAAGTTGAGAATGAGACCTCACCTGATGCAATCAGACCGAAAGAACCTCCCATGCAGGGTCCACAACAAGGTGCTTCGACAAGAGCACCTGCTTCAACAAACTGCTCGATAATGCCTGCCCGCAGGGTTTTCAGGTACTCAGGCCGGGATGCTGGAATAACCAGGACACGGACCTTATCTGAGAAGGAACGATTTCCAAGCACTTCAGCTGCTTCCTGCATATCTTCAAACCTTCCATTTGTACAGGAACCTATGAACACCTGGTCAACCGGAGTGCCGGCCACCTGATCAACATCCACCACCTGATCCACATTATGTGGAACTGCAACCTGGGGAACAAGATCTCCTGCATCATACTCCCGCCATGATGAATACGTAGCCCCGTCATCACTTGCCAGGTCCGTTCCCTGAAAGGATGCCCGGTCTTTCAGATAGGCAGCGGTGATCTGATCCGGGGGAACGATTCCTACTTTTCCACCCATCTCAATTGCCATATTACAGCAGGTCATCCGCCCCGCCATCGGCATAGATGATACCGTTTCTCCGGTAAACTCCACTGCTTTGTAGGTTGCCCCGTCGACAGTGATATCCTTGATAATATTCAAGATGAGATCTTTGGCCCCTACCCGATCTGCAAATTTCCCGGTAACATTCGCCCTGATGCTGTCAGGTACCCGGAAGTAGAGGCATCCGTACCGCAGTGCAAATCCGAGATCTGTGGATCCGACTCCGGTTGCAAACGCACCAACTGCCCCATAGGTACAGGTGTGCGAGTCTCCCCCGATTACTATATCACCGGGACAGACTCTCCCCTTTTCCAGAGTAACCTGATGACAGACCCCCTCCTTAATGTCGTAATTCAGAATATTCTGTTCATTTCCGAATTTCCGCATTGTTTTCTGGTTTTCTGCTGCATTTAATGAGTCGGCAGGAATCTGGTGATCAAAAAGCATAATTACTTTTTTGGGATCGAACACCCTGGTTCCACCCATCTCATAGAATTTCTCAATTGCCAGGGGACCTGTGATGTCATGCATCATCGCCCCATCTACCGGGGCCATTACCACTTCTCCAGCGACTACATCCTTGTTGCACCGCCGGGAGAAGATCTTCTCAACTATTGTCTGATCCATTGCGATATACCATATTCAGTGCATTTGTCATTGCTTCTGCTGATGCCATTACAATGTCATCTCCGGACGCTGCAGCATCAAACAGCCGGCCTTTCTCATCTTCGACGACAAGCGCTACATGCGCTATCGCATCACTCCCTTCAGAGATTGCCGTGACATTAAATTCCTTCAGCTCTGCGTGGCGCGGTACAGTGCCGACCAGGGCCTTGATAGCTGCGTCCACCGGACCATTTCCGGTGCAGCAGCAGACCTGCTCTGAACCACCCACTCGTGCCCTGACTGTGGCGGTAGGTATCATATGGTTCCCGGTCATGATGGCAATATCAACCAGATCGATGTATCTACCAGATACACCAGAACCAGCCACAGTTTCAGCGATCTCATACAGATCCTGTTCGGTGATCTTCTTCCCCTTTGAGGCAATTAGTTTGATTCGCGCAATAATTTCATCAATCTGATCCTCATCAGGTGAAATATGCACCTGATTCAGCATATCACGGACTGCATGCCGGCCGACATGTTTACCCAGTTTCAACCGTCGACGATGACCAACCATCTCGGGAGTCATAATGCCAGGCTCAAAGGTACTGGCATTTTCCAGTACTCCCTGGGAGTGAATACCACTCTCATGCGAAAAGGCATATTCCCCGGTTACCGGCCAGTTTGGAGGCACCATCAGACCTGAGAAGCGGGAGACCATACGTGAAGTCTCAACCAGTCTCGCGGTTTCAATCCCGGTATTGTACCCGAAGATTGACTCTATGATCATGGTTGTACATGCCAGATCTGCATTCCCTGCTCGTTCACCGATACCATTCACCGTAACCTGGACCTGATCAGCACCTGCTTCGACCGCAGAGATGGTATTCGCGGTTGCCATTCCAAAGTCATTGTGGCAATGAACATCAATCGTGCAAGCGATCCGTTCCCGCAGTGCTGCGATCATAGTCTTCATCGAGGAAGGAGTTGCAACTCCCACCGTATCAGGAACATTGATTGCAGTAGCACCTGCACCAACTGCCGTTTCAAATACTTCAATCAGTTCAGGCAGACCCGTACGGGTTGCATCCATCGCTGAGAACAACACCTGATCAACATGATCTCGTGCATATCTGACAATATCTCCGGTTATGGAAACAACTTCCTGATGTGTTTTCCTGATAGTATGTGTTCGCTGCACCTCAGAGGTTGGAATAAACACATGCACCATGTCAACACCGGCATCGATGCAGCGATCAACATCGCCTTTCACCGAACGGGCCAGCCCACAGACGGGAGCATCCAGACCTTCGGCAACAATGGCCTTGACAGTTGCATACTCATCTTCTGACGAAGCAGGAAACCCGGCTTCGATTACACTGACACCAATACCAGATAACTGCCTTGCTATCTCAATCTTGTCAGCAGTGGAAAAAGATACACCCGGAGTCTGTTCTCCATCCCGGAGAGTCGTGTCGAAAACAGAGATCTTCTTTACAGTAGAATTCTTATCGCTGGAGAAAGCGACCTGCCGAGTGTACAACACCGGCGCTCCCTGCCTCAAAAGTGTTTGGAGAC
>NZ_JAJRBM010000332.1 GCF_028679455.1 Methanospirillum sp.
GGTTAATGAGCATCTCAAGATCCCCATGATATCCGTTGGAAGAGATCCGGGCACGAAGGTTCCCTTTTTTCATCTCCTCCGATATTGCAAGGATATCCCTGATAACCCGGGATTCTGCACTGTTGTCAATGATTGAAAAGATGAGGAACTGCCCGTATGCCGGATCAGTCGGTCGTATCGTACCTCTGCTGTCAAAGGTGGTATTATCAGCGCGGGAAAACCGCCATTCAATATTCAGATTTTTTCCCTGGACAATCCGTGAAAAAAGTGGTTGAATATGGATTGCTG
This sequence comes from Methanospirillum sp., assembly GCF_028679455.1. GTDB lineage: Archaea > Halobacteriota > Methanomicrobia > Methanomicrobiales > Methanospirillaceae > Methanospirillum. The sequence continues at coordinate 289 of NZ_JAJRBM010000332.1, forward strand.
AGTTAGAACCGTCCGGTTGCGTCGGTGGTGAGAGACTGAGCAGATCTTTTCCAATAATAAATGATTTATCTGGTGACTTGAACAGTCTGGCAGCAGACTGGTTGCATCCACAAAACCGATCATTCTTCATTACCAGAACCGGCCCGGGGATGTTGTCAATTAAGGCAAGGACAACCGGGCTGTCAAATGTGGTGATATTTTCTGTTACTTCTGAGCCCATATCTGCAAATCTCCTATCCCTTTTTCCCGGAATCCAGGATACACTAATGAAGATAGTGTCAAGTACTATAGCATCTCATTCAATCGGTATAAATAAATATAGGTCCCTATTTGTTGAGTAAATAAATATCTCATATTATTGTATATATTCCGAAAATTGTCACATAATTCCGGGGTTCGTTAGGATTCATCATCAGGTTATCGGCGAATTTCAAACCCGGTCTCACCAGTAGGAGTTTCACGGGCGATCACAACCCGGTCGACTCTGATGATATATGAGTCCCGGGCATAGAGCCCTTCTATCATCGAATTCACATCTTCTTCTGGTCCTTCGATAGCCGCTTCAACCTTGCCATCGTCACGGTTTTTTACCCAGCCATTGAGTCCGTACCGTGCCGCAAGATCCCGGGTAAACATCCGGTATCCTACTCCCTGAACACGGCCCTCAACCACAACCCGCACTCGTTTGGGATCCATACTCACCAATACATCATCGCGGTGGATTATGAGTACTCTGGGACTTGCTGTTTCGGCAGACTAAAGCATCATGGAACTGATACCTGCTTATAGACAGACTATCAGAAAACCGTGATTGTCTGTGGAGACCTCATGATCCGTGTTCTGTTAATTCAAGGTCAGGGCAGTCAGACATTGGTGCATGACCTTACGGGTCGGATGGAGGTGGATCTGGTCCAGTCTTCTTCGGTTCAGGGTGGACAAATTCAGGCAGCGAAAGGATCTTTTGATATCATCCTTGCTCCAGGTCCCGGATCGTATGAGTGTCTTGAGCTTGCATATCTTCCTGCCCTTCTTACGTGGAATCAGTCTGTTCGTTCATCAGGTACTTCAACAGTATTTTTGCTCTATTCTCCTGCCGGTGAATCATTGGTGATCACTGATATCAGTGCTGGGATTGTACCGGTTGAACCAGGTCCGGAATCAGTTCGTACCCTTATATCAGCATTCAGGCAGGCATCAAGCCGGGGGCGTCTTGAACGTTCCTTCCGTACCGGGTATGATCTTCAGAGCCGGGTTATTGCCTCAATGCCACTTGCATACCTTTCCCTTGAGAATGGTCTGATTGTGGGATGCAACCCGGCATGTGAGCAACTGAGTGGGAGGAGTAGTGAATCACTGATCGGATCCCCCTTTTCTGATCTGATTCGTGCAGAAGAAGATCCCGGTGTCAGGTATGGGGCAATCCTTCATACCTCTCATGAAGGAACAATACCGGTTCGCATTCACCATCCGTTAGGATCTGATTCAGGGAATTTTCAATCCGGGATGCTCTTTCTTGAAGACCGGCGGGAACCTGAACAACTTACTGCCAGCCTCAGAGATACCGAACGGGAATGCAGGGAAAAACTCTGGCTTTCTGAAACCCTGGTACTAAAATTTGCTCCGGATGGAATCATTACCTTTGCCAATAATGCCACACTCCGGTGTTTTGGGTATACAGAACTGGGGCTTCTCGGTAATCACATAAGCCTCCTGCTCCCTTCGGGTCTTGATCCGCAGGCTTCTCCGCTCAGCCTGTTCCTCGGGGTGGCCAATGAATCTGAGCCAACCGCTATTCATATCATGGAGCATCTGCGCAGTAACGGAGGCAAAATATACATCGCCTGGACAACTAAGGCATATTATACCAGTTCCGGAGAACTTACCGGTCTTCTCTGCATCGGCACTGACATGACTGATCAGACGCCGGAAGGAGAAGGCAGGATCAGTACCCGAATCTGGCGTGACCGGGTTATTGATGGAACTGATGTGCTGCCAGAGGTCTTTGATGCGATCCTGCAGGCCTGTATTGAGATTGCACGTGAAGGCCGTGAGGGCAAACCAGTTGGCACTGCCTTTTTGGTCGGAGATCGGGAAGCAGTAATGGCCAGGTCCCGTCAGTTGATCCTCAACCCGTTCTATGGTCACCCTGCAGAGATGCGTACCATCATCAAGAAGGATGTGCGGGAGATGCTCAAGGAGTATGCCCTGCTTGATGGAGCATTTGTCGTATCAGGAGATGGCATGCTTGAAGCAGCAGGCAGGTATATCACGGTGGATGCAAGCGAAGCTTCACTCCCGAAAGGGATGGGTACAAGGCATTCATCAACAGCAGCGATTACCACCGTGACCCGGACGGTAGGTCTCGTTGTCTCTGAAAGCGGTGGCAGGGTTTCTGTTATTAAAGATGGAAAAATAGTGAAAGTTATCGGGTGATACCTGTTTATATCCGGATTTTTCAGACGGTGATGAACATGCTTTTTGCAGCCATACAGATCGGACAGACCCAATCCTCCGGGAGATCTGCAAAATCAACACCCGGGGCTATGTCCCCGTCCCCGTTATCAGGGTTATATATATGTCCGCAGATTGTGCATCTCATCGATTTCATATCACTGAGTCGGTCTCCTTTCCCATTAAAGATGGAGGGTTGCTCATCAGGCTTGTATGGTTTTGTATCAGGTTGGTGAGAGTCGTCTGAATGTACCAGATGAAAACGCGATCTCAAACCTGGCTCCCTCGCCCTGAACTCCTGTTTCGGTGATAGAATTTCCTGATATGCCGAGGATCTCTTTTGCTAGAAAGAGTCCGTACCCGGTATTTTTGCCAAACCCACGGTCAAATATCCTCTTCTTCTCAAAGGGATCGATACCGATCCCGTCGTCTTCATACACGATGATGAGATTTTCCCCCTCGAACCTGCATGAGAACCGTGATCTGGTAACTCGTTTCCCATGCCGTTCGGAGTTATCAAGAAGGCAGAAAAAGACTTTCTCGAGGAGGGGATCTGCAAGAACTTCAAGACAGGTCAATGCCGTATCAACCTCGATGGTAGCGATACGGATAGCTGCAGCAGCTTTGCTGATAATCACCGGGATATGCTGCCATACTGGTTCCTGAATCCCGATATCCTGGTATGTCCGGGTGAACGAGATCTGTTCTGATATCGTCTCTCCCGCGGCCATAACTCGTTTTAGCATGATATCGATCTCAGGATCATGATTCATCTCAAGTGCCATGTCAGTGAATCCGATCAAGACCGAGAGTTGATTGAGCACATCATGGCGGGTGATGCTCGAGAGCAGATTGAGTTTGATATTTGCCTGCTGGTATGCCTTTTCAATCGCTTTTCGAAAGGTGATATCGCGTTTGCTTTCACGGCGTCCAATCCATGTGCCATCATCTCTGAAGACCGACTGGCAGATGTGGCTGATCCATCGTTCTTCTCCTGATTTGGTGATCATCCGGTAGTCCATCTGACAGGCTCCGGTATCTGGAGAAAATACTCCCTGGTAATGACTCTGTATCTTATCCCTGTCGTCAGGATGAGTAATCATGATCACCAGTTCAGGATCAGTAAGGAACTGCTCTGCCTGGTATCCTGAAATTCGTTCGCACGATGGGGATACATACCGGTACATCCCTTCCGGACTGAGCCAGGCTTCCCAGTCATAGGTATAATCCGCAAGGGTCCGGTATTTTTCTTCACTGGCGTATACTATCTTCTCAAATTCTTTGCGATCACTGATATCAAAGATGATTCCGATTATTCCGCATACGGATCCCTGCTCATCATAAAGGACATTTTTAGAGAAGAGAACATCCAGATATTCCCCTTTTCTATTCTGGATCCGGTACTCATATTGTTGAACATACGAATGCTCGATGATAAGTTCATCCATGTGCTGGTAATGTTCTGCGAGTTCCCGGGAGAAGAGATCATAACAGGTATTTCCGATGATCTCTGATTTTGCATACCCGATCAGATCTTCAAATGCCTTGTTACAATCCTGGTACACTCCGTAAACATTCCGGCAGAATACCGGAGCCGGAATTGCATCCATCAATGCATCAATAAATGAGTGGTCGCGGGGGATACTTTCCAACGGCTCCCTGTCAGAAGGTATCTGGTGGTGGTTTGACTGCCCGGGTGATCCCTGCTGCTCCTGACTGAATATCCTATGAATAATGCCGGAAAGGGTGGTGCACAGGATATCTGATGTTGCTGTCCTGGGGAGTACATAATCAGCACCTATATCATAAGCGGTGAGCAGAATTTCATCCGTTCCAGCATCCATCAGATAGATGAAGGGAATCGTATGACCTGATCTTCTCAGGTCTGAAAGAAAGGTGAGATTCTCATCCGCGGGACAACCTGATATGATAATTCCAGCCTGGTGACATGCCAGGATATCCCATGCTTCACTGATGGTGGAAGTCTGATACAAGTTAAAGTGGTGGGGCTGCCTGATCCGGGAACAGATCTCTTCACGAAATTCAGGATTAGCGTCCACGAATAGTAACGATCCCAAGAAGTACCTCAGGCTAGAGAATACTCACTGGGCATATAAAACTACACCGAATTGAATTCCTGATCTCTCTCTTGAGATAATCCTGATCCAAGCCGGTAAATACCATGCAGATCCACCTTTTCTGACACAGAGTAATAGAATGGTCTATCTTCAAAAATATCTCGAAGATTGTGGCTGCGATCCCGATCTTGTCCAACTCATCCGTCTCATCTCCCGTCAGATGGAACCAATCCGGAAGGCTTTTTTCGATAACCAGTTTTATGAACATACCCTGAATGCTTCGGGTGAGGTTCAGGCAGCACTCGATAAGTGGGCTGATGCCCATCTCATCCGGGTAATCGGAGAATCCGGATATGTCCGTGAGATCGCTTCAGAAGAGCAGGAGGGGATCGTCAGATTCGAAAATTCCAGGCGCGATTATGCATTGGTAATGGATCCACTTGATGGTTCATCGCTCATTGCAACCAATCTTACCGTAGGCACGATTGTCGGGATCTATGAAGGGGGCGGTGTCATGCAGAAAGGTACCAACCTGAAGGCTGCCTGTTATACCCTGTTTGGACCACTCACCGTTCTAGTGGTCTCGGTTGGGAAAGGTGTCCAGAGTTTCGCCTGGGATCCGAAGTCTGAACATTACTACCTTCTTAAAGATTCCTTTGTCATTCCGGAAGGGAAGATTTATGGAACCGGAGGGGTGCGTCACGATTTTACTCCAGCTCATGAACAGGTCATCAATTACTTTGATGATGAAGGGTTTAAGATCCGGTACTCCGGCTCATTTGTAGCAGATTGCCATCAGTTGCTCGTATATGGTGGTATCTACTCCTACCCGGCATTGAA
>NZ_JAJRBM010000333.1 GCF_028679455.1 Methanospirillum sp.
ACCGACAAGATGCCCCTCTGGATCAACAGCGCTGACCTCTTTGTCTTCCCCAGTCTCCAGGAGAGTTTTGGCATCGTCCAGATTGAATCTCTTGCCTGCGGGAGACCTGTTATTGCCGCACGAAACGTAGGGAGTGTCGATGTCATTCGATCAGAGGATGTCGGGATCATCTGCAATCCGGGTGATGCTGAGGCTCTTGCGGATGCCATCCGACAAGGCCTGAATAAAGAATGGGATGCAGGAAAAATTCTTGCATATGCCGAACGCTATTCATGGGAAACGGTAGTCAAGGAAATCATGGCAGTTTATACGGAAATATTGCAGGAGTCCTCGAGACAATGACGCAGAAGAACCCTCTGGTTTCTATTGTTACCCCCTCCTTCAACAAAGGACCTTATATCGAAGAAACAATTCGGAGTATCCTGGAACAGACTTACCCGAATATCGAATATATCATCATTGATGGAGGATCAACGGATGGGACCCTGGACATCCTGAAAAAATACGGGGACCGAGTCTCGTGGATCTCCGAGCCAGATCGCGGGCAATCGGATGCGATTAATAAAGGGTGGATGAAAGCGAAAGGGGAAATTATCGCATATCTGAATGCTGATGATACCTATCCCCGCGATGCTGTTTAGATGGCTGTAGCATACCTGAACGAGAACCCTGATGTTGGCTTGGTCTATGGAGATGGGATCCTGACTGATGAAACAGGAAAAATCCTCAGTACGTACCATGCCGGGGAGTTCAGTATGAGGGACCTGATCTACTGCCGGGATAATATCCTGCAACCGGCCCTCTTTCTCCGGAGGAGCGTATATGAAATGATTGGGGGAATTGATGAGAGTCTGCACCTTGCCATGGATCTTGATTACTGGATCCGTGCAGGGTTGCATTTCCGGATTGCGTATCTCCCTCATGTGCTTGCGACGGCAAAGATTTATGGTGATGCAAAAAGCGTTGCCCTGATGCATAAGTACGTCAGCGATTACGAGCATATTCTGGAGAAAGTGTTTGCCGACCCGCACCTGCCTAAGGAACTGGTCGCTGAGAAGAATGCGGTATATAATTTTGTGTATGTCAAGGGTGGATTGGATTTTATTCATCTGGGTATGCACCGGGAAGGGATGAGATACCTGTGGATGGCATTCCGGAGGGATCCTTTGTTGTGTATTGAAAAAATTATTTCTCTTGTTGGAAACTTTTGCTACCAGAAAATCGGACCCGTTTGGTCTGAATAATAATGGATTACTTTCTCTGTAATATCTGAAAAACAGATCGTCAAGATATTTGAGGAATGTCAGATAAGATAATATTATGATAATTACCCGAAGTCCGCTTCGTATCTCTTTGGGAGGTGGAGGCACAGACCTGCCATCATATTACAGACAGCATGAAGGATTTCTTATCGCAGCTGCGATCGATAAATATGTCTATATCACACTCCATGAAGCCTTCCAGAAGGAAATCATCATCAAATATTCTAAAACTGAACGTGTTCATGCCATTGATGAGATCCAACACCCGATAATCCGGGAAGCGCTTAAGCTCCTCGACATCCGCTCCGAGAATTTCGAACTCGCGAGTCTTGCGGATATCCCGGCAGGCACAGGTCTTGGGTCGTCCAGCAGCTTCACATGTGCTCTTCTGAAAGCGCTACATACTTATAATAAATCCTTTGTCAAACCGGACGACCTTGCCGAAGAGGCCTGCCACATTGAGATGGATCTTCTCCGTGAACCCATTGGGAAACAGGACCAATATATCTCTGCATTCGGGGGAATCAATTGTTTTACCTTTTGTAAAAATGATCAGGTTAAGACAAAAGAGCTTAATATCTCAAAAGAAACTCTCTACAATCTTGAAGATCACCTGTTGCTCTTTTTTACCGGCTTCTCCCGCTCAGCCTCAAATGTGCTCAAGGAGCAAGATGATAAAAGCAAGAAAAATGATACCACTATGATCGATAACCTGCATTTTATCAAGGATCTTGGTTACAAGAGCAAAATTGCATTCGAACATGGCGATCTTGAAGAATTTGCCAGTCTTATGAACGTTCATTGGGATCATAAAAAACAGCGTTCAAATGCGATGAGTAACGACCGGATCAATTCATGGTATGATATCGCCATGAAAAACGGTGCGCTGGGCGGAAAACTCATTGGTGCCGGTGGTGGAGGATTTTTAATGTTTTACGCAGAGGACAACAAGAGACTCCGAAAGGCAATGGCCCGTGAAGGGCTTCAGGAAGTCCGGTTCCGATTTGACTTTGACGGCAGTAAAGTGGTGACAACATCGTAATGCTTCCCGTTGTCATTCTTGCCGGAGGGCTGGCTACCCGCCTATACCCGGTTACACAGAAAATCCCCAAGTCCATGATAATGATTGACGGCCGTCCCTTCATCGATCATCAACTGGAACTGTTAAAAGAAAAAGGGATTAGCCATGTTATTCTCTGCGTAGGTAACTTCGGTAAAATGATTGAGAGTTATGTGGGCGACGGATCGCGGTTTGGCCTTGATGTACAATACTCCTATGACGGGAATATCCTCTTGGGAACCGGAGGTGCAGTGAAAAAGGCTGCCCGAATGCTTCCGGATATTTTCATGATCATGTATGGAGATTCATATCTTGATATCAATTATAACCAGATAGTGCAACAGTTTATCGAAGGAATGCAGCCTGCTCTGATGACCGTGTATCGGAACCGGAATGCTTTCGATACCAGCAATATTATCATGAAAGATGCTAAAATCCTTAAATACGATAAAAAAAGCCGTGACCCTTCAATGGAATACATCGACTTTGGACTTATTGTGGTCCAAAAGAGGGTTTTCGATAGATATCCGGCGAATGAACCTTTTGATCTCTCGCTTCTCCTTTCCCGATTAGTCGATGAAGGGCAGATCCTTGGACACGAAGTACCAACACGCTTTTTTGAAATTGGTTCCCCATCTGGAATCAAAGAAACTGAAGAATATATCAGGAAAAGAAGACAAGTTACATAACAGGAATGAAGACATGAGCGAGGACGATTATGTTTCCGCATTTCTTGATGATGCTGTAGTGATAATCGGGAAAATTGACCGGGATCAAATCCATCGGGTGTCTGGTATTCTTCAGGATATACGGAAGAACGCTGGGCGGTTGTTTATTCTTGGTGTTGGTGGTGGAGCAGGCCATGCATCACATGCCGTGAACGATTTCAGAAAAATTGCTGGGATCGAATCATATTCACCAACCGATAATGTATCCGAGCTCACGGCTCGTGTCAATGATGATGGGTGGGAGTCTGTATTTGAAAGCTGGCTCAAAGGGAGTCGGCTCAACGCGAAAGATTGTATCCTTGTCTTCTCTGTAGGTGGAGGAAATGCAGAGAAGAATGTCAGCGTGAACCTGGTCAATGCCCTGCGCTATGCAAAGGAGACCGGAGCAAAGGTAGTTGGTATTGTGGGACGTGACGGTGGGTATACTGCAAAAGTTGCTGATGCTTGCGTTGTAATTCCGGTGGTAAACGAGAAGACAATAACTCCCCAGACAGAAGCGTTCCAAGCGGTAATCTGGCATCTGATTGTCTCC
>NZ_JAJRBM010000334.1 GCF_028679455.1 Methanospirillum sp.
ATCAAAAATTTTATCGATCTCCGATGACTGTAAGGCCAAATTATGAAGAAGATCTACGGCAGATAGTTGATTAAATATGTCATGCCTGGTGAGACTTGTAAGTAACCGTAGTTTTTTATTTGATTCAAGTAGAGCTTCTTCCATCTTCTTGCGTTCATTGATATCCTGTACGGTGCCGTGAAGCCCAATTATCTCCCCATTTGGATCACGTTTCACAGCACCATATATATGTGTCCAGATGGTGATTCCATCCGTACGGATAAATTCAAGTTCAAGATTGTAAGACTCTCCACTTGAAAATGCGAGAGATATCGCTGTTTTCAGTTGAAGCCAACTTCGTGGAGTATAGAATCTATGCTGTTCTGCATAGGGAGGTGCTGGTACTGAGGGGTCGATGCCGGAGATATCGTATAATTCTTCAGACCAGGTAGTGGTATCAGTTTGAAAAATCCAGTCCCAGGTACCGATATGTGCAAGATGATGTACCTCTTTCAGATCTGCCTGAGCAGATAGCAATTCCCGCTCTATCTGTTTGCGTTCGGTAATATCCCGTCCAATACCAAGCACGCCGATAAGCGTACCCTGGTTATCATACATCGGTGTCTTGATAGTGTCGAGTAACGCACGATGACCATCATCTGCAAAGGTAACCCATTCTTCATTTCTCCAAGGTTCTCCAGAGTTCATAGCTTTCTTATCATTTTCGCGGAAAAAATCAGCAAGTTCCTGACTGACAAAGTCGTAATCTGTTTTTCCAATAATATCTGACTCCTTTGCACCAAAGAGCCTTTCAAACATAGTATTGCAGGATAAAAAAACGCCATGAATATCTTTGAGCCATACCAGATCGGGGATTGTTTGTACCAGAGTATTGAGGTGTCCCTCACTGAGGCGTAACGCCTCTTCAGTCTGTTTCAAATATGGAAGATTTCCACACATCTCCTCAGTCTTTTTTAACGCTACAAGTGTCTGCAGATGTTCAGTTTCTATCGCTATTGAATCAAGTGCAAAGGATATATCCTCACCAATCTGCTCAAGCAGCTCTCGTTCCTCTTCGGTGAAGAATTCAGGTTCTGTTGCATAAAGCATAAACGCTCCAATTGATTTGCCTTTTTGTTTTATTGGAACAGCAGCCGATGATCGATATCCTCGTTTAAGTGCCTCATCTTTCCAGGGAGCCATACATGGATCGGTGGCAATATCTGATGAGGTCATTATCTTTCCTTCCAAAAATGCTATTCCGGTAGGGCCTCTTCCCAGGGGGGTATCTCCGGTGGTAATCCGAATCTGATCCAGATACCCGTCCTCATGTCCCGCATGGGCTACAGGTTTAATCCTGCCTTCAACTGGATCAAACAATCCTACCCAGGCCATATGAAACTTACCAAATTCAATGGCGATCTGGCATATTTTTAAAAATAATTCATTACAATCACGGGTCCGGACAATTGCCTGATCAATCTGGCTGAACATCGCATACATACGCGTGATGTATCCAATCTTCTCCTCTACCTGCTTCCGATCCGTAATATCGGTTGCAATCTCGAGCCTGACTAATCTCCCATCGCTCCATCGAATTGCCCGATCACGACAGTCATACCATCTTCCGGTATATTGATTTTGAAATTCTCTCTGGAATACTCCACGTGAACCGTTATTATCCACTAGGAGATGGTTCGTACAGAACGAACAGGGGCCGGTCGGGTTCTGATGAATTATAAGATGACATTTCTGGCCGATGCCGTAACCATATACAGACCGACCTTGACGGTTTATGAAAAGAAGCTCATGAGTATCCATATCAGAAACGTATATCAGGGCATCGATACTGTCCAGAATGGTATACAGTTGAGCCTGAACTTCTTCAACTAAAACATCAGTCTTCTTGATCTGAGATTTTATCAGAATAGATTCCTTTTGATCACGAATTTCGGAATCTTGCCGATTATCTTTTTCAAATCCTTGAATGGGTTGGATCAGATAATGTTTCCGCATAAAGTTCAGGACTTTCTCTGATTCTATCCACCGTTGATCCAGTTGGGTAACCAGATTGTCAATTCGATGGATCTGGTCAATAATCTGATCAGTAATTTCGTGGTTATCGATGCTATCAGAACAGAGAGAAATTATGGTCAGAGGGTTTCTTATTTCGTCGTTGAGAATTGCGAGTTGAGCTAGATTCTGCTGAATCTGGGCAATTGCTGCATTTTTCTCCTGCTCAAGTCTTCTCTCAACGGTAACATCCTGACCCTGGGCAATGGTAGCAATCGGAGTGAAACCGTCAGGATTGTACAACGTGGATGAGTTCCACAGAATCGTTCGTAGAGATCCATCCTGATGCAAGACATCCATCTCTACAGTTTGCCATCTCACACCGTCCTGTGTAGTCTGAATCAATCGCATCGACCGTTCAGCCTGATTTGGGGGAAAGAGAGACTCAAGAGAGGTTTCGATAACCTCATCCCATGTTCGTCCAATCAGGAGTTCAAAAGCATGGTTCAGTCTGACAATATTATATGATGAGTCCCAGACAATGATGGGAACATTTGCATTGGCTATCAACGTGTCCAGGTAATCTTTAGTCTGCCTGAGATGCTCTTCAGTTGTTACTAAAGAGGTATACTGGTGCCGGAGTTCCTCTTCTGAAGCAGTAAGTTCTTCATAAGAAGCACTTAATTGCTCGTTACTTGCCCCAAGTTCAATGATAAGACGTTCACGTTCTTGCTCTTCCCGTTTTCGATCTGAAATATCAGCACAAAAACATAAAACTGTGTGATCAGGTAGTTGAACGGCGTTAATTAATACTGGTAATTTCTCTCCATTTTTCTTATAAATGATGGATTCACATTGAAATGGACCCTGATTCTGTAAACTAATGAAATCTGTAATGGTATTTGATCTGCACTCATCATAGAGAAGATCCGAGATAGAGTGGGAAAGAAGTTCCTCATGCGAATATTCAAACATGGAACTGACAGATGAGTTTACATCCAGAAATTTACCCGATGAATCAACGATAAAGATTCCTTCCGGTGAATTTTCAATATAGGTACGATATTTTTCCTCACTTTCTACCAGTGCTCGTTCGGTTCGTTTCCGTTCCGTAATATCTTCAAAAATGGTAACTATTCAGGAATGCTGAGAACAGGTTGACATTGACATCGTATCCTGCCCATAAGTTCTGATATTATCCTTCCCTGGAATCCAAGGATTATTCTCAAAAGCGGAGGTAATAGCCTC
>NZ_JAJRBM010000335.1 GCF_028679455.1 Methanospirillum sp.
GAGGCTATTACCTCCGCTTTTGAGAATAATCCTTGGATTCCAGGGAAGGATAATATCAGAACTTATGGGCAGGATACGATGTCAATGTCAACCTGTTCTCAGCATTCCTGAATAGTTACCAAAAATCTATATGAGATGACTTTAAAGGCGGGTTGTAAATTTTCTAAAAACAATGACGCAACAACCGAGAACACCGATACATAAACAGCCCATAATTGCGATTTGAGGGTATGGAATTGTACCTGCTGCGATGCTTCTGACTGAATCGATCGCAAAACTAAGTGGATTGATATGAGCGATTATCCTAAGCCAGTCAGGCATGACGTTGTATGGCATCAGGGCACTTGAGGTGAAGAAGAGCGGCATGGATATCATGGCATTGACCGCCCCATAAGAGTCATATTCGCCGATCATCAGAGCAATCGTTGTTGCTATCCCGGAGAAGAGCAACCCAATCAGGATGAGGATAGCGAATATTGCCAGATAGCGGGGGAGATCGAGCATGGTCGATCCGATGAGGACTGAGATGCAGAGGATGATTGTTGCCTGTATCAGTCCGCGGGTGGTGATAAATAGTATTTTTCCAAAGAGGATACTCTCATGAGGGGTGGGAAGGGCCAGGAACTTATTCAGAAATCCCAAAAGGTTATCATACAGAAGGAGGGATCCTCCGGCCATTGATGCATTAAACACCGTCATAATGATAATCCCCGGTGTAAGGAAGTCCACATAATTATCAGTAAATCGAATGGGCATTGCAAGACCTACAAATATTAACCAGGCAGCTGGAAGCATGAGGGTTGAGACCACGGCAATCCTGGCCCTGAGCCATCGGGTCATTTCCCGTTCAAAAAAATAATATACTGCGTTCATCGGGTTCTCCGGAGCATGGTTCTGAACTTTACATCATTAAACCGGCCTTTATCTTCCTGCGCTGATACAGACTCCAGGAATACATCATCCAGCCGGGGCTCACGGAGAGAGATCGAATGGATCTGTAGCCCCTGTCTTCCGATATCAGCAACCAGTTCCGGAATAATTTCGCTTCCTGAATCTGCAAGGAAGAACAATTCATCCCCATCCTGTTTGTTAAACGTATACCCCGGGTTCAATGAGGGTATATATTCTCCGGATATCCGAGCAATAATGACATCCTTTATCAAATGATTCTTTAAATGAGCAGGAGTCCCAATGGATACTATCTGCCCTTTGTCAAGAATTGCAATTCGATCACAGGCTGCATCTGCTTCTTCCAAGTAATGAGTGGTAACAAAAACAGTCATTCCATTCTTGCGAAGACTGTAGATATGTTCCCAGATTTTTTTTCGGGCTGCAACATCCAGTCCTACGGTGGGTTCATCGAGAAAAAGAACTTCAGGTTCGTGCACGAGGGCCTGGGCCAATTCCAGTCTCCGCCTCATACCACCGGAAAAATTTTTGACCGGTTCATCTGCCCGATCTGAGAGATCCATTACCGCTAGGGCATCATCAATACGCTTTTCCCGGTCTTTAACTCCATACATCTTTGCATAAAACCTGACATTTTCTCTTCCGGTGAATTTTGCGTCTACTGCCATCTCCTGCGGAACGTAACTTATTTTTTCCCTGACTTTTCCAGGATTTTTTCTGATATCATGCCCGCATACGAACGCCTTTCCTTCGGTTGGTTCAAGGAGGGTGGTGAGCATCCGAATGGTGGTAGTCTTCCCTGATCCATTCGGCCCCAACAAGCCAAATATTTCATGCTCAACCTCAAGAGAGAGATCCCGAACCGCACAGAGGGGACCATACCACTTAGTGATATTTTGTAATACTATAGAGTTCAATCCGGTTCCTCATCCTTAATTATACCTATTATGTAGGATAAAGAACAAATTAATCTTATATGGTATAATGATTTTATAAAAATGTATTATCAAGTCTGTAATTTATTCGTCTGATAATTAGTGAATGATGGAGATAACTATGACAACACTAGGGATTATTAAGAAAGAGTCGGTTCGCTGTTTGACAGAAGCTGCAAAAGATGTTCAGGAAGATCTTCTTCCTTTTTTTATCACTGCTTCAGAGATGCTGAATGAACAGGAAGATGCGATCCGGGAGGCGTGCAGAACTGCATCTGTAATAATAATTGAGAGAGGAATTCAGTTTAGCAGTCCTGATATTGAGTCAGAAATACGAACCCAGGCATCCAAAATTCCGGTTATCTTTCTGGGTGGAGGAGATCTTGTATGTTCAGAATCCCTGATTTCACGGGAGCAGCAGGAGATCTGTTCTCAGTATTTTATCAACGGGGGTACTGACAATCTGAAAAGTCTCTTTCTTTATATCCGGAGCCTGAAGGGAGAGTTACTGCCTGTTCCACCTCCACTAACACTTCCCAGACAGGGGATTTACCATCCCAGGTATGAAGGTTCATTTCAGACCATTGAGGAGTATCTTCAGTGGTACCAGCCTCATGAGACTGAGGTTATCGGGATTCTTATTGACCGGTCATTCTGGGTAAATGATAATCTTGAGGTTGAAAATACCCTGATTGAGTGTCTCGAGCATCGGGGTATCAGCGTTATTCCTGCATTTACCGACTCGTTCTGTGATCCAGGATTGGGTTCAATTGGTCTTCAGGATACAATTCGCCGATTTTTTGTTAAAGACGAAGAACCCCGGGTTTGTGGAATTATTAAGTTAATCTCACCAGTGACTGACCCGGTAACTCCTGTTGATGAGGCTAAAGAACCGTTCATCAGGAGTCTTGACCTGATTAAATCAATGAACATCCCGGTTTTTCAGCCGGTTGTTTCCTATTACCAGTCCCTTGAAGAGTGGAAGGATCTGAAAGGGCTTACTGATGATGTTCCCTGGGCTGTGTCTCTTCCTGAATACGAAGGGGTTATTGAACCGGTTATGATCGGTTCGAATTTTGAGAGACCCGGCTCTGATGGAACCCGGGTTACCATTCCTGAACGATGTGGGAGGGTTGCAGATCGGATATCACGATGGATTCGCCTGATGAGGAAAGAAAAGGCTGATCGACGGGTGGTATTTATGCTCAATAACAGCCCGTGTCACGGGGTTGAGGCAACAGTCGGGAGTGCATCCCATATGAATGGTCTGCAGAGTATGGTACAGATCCTGAACCGGATGAAGGAAGAGGGCTACACCATAACCGATATTCCTGAGGACGGTCAGGCCCTCGTAAATCTTATCCTTGAGCGTCGTGCTCTCTGTGAGTTCAGATGGACAACTGTTGAAGACATCGTTGCCAAAGGCGGAGCACTAGCGAGGATCACCACTGAAGAGTACAATGCCTGGTATGATACTCTTGATCCTACATTTAAAGAAAAAGTAAACAGCGTCTGGGGAGAACCACCGGGTGAGGGAATGGTGTATGAAGGGACCATGCTGATCACAGGAGTAAGGTTTGGAAATATCCTTGTCTGCTGTCAGCCAAAACGAGGATGTTACGGACCTAAATGTGACGGGAAGGTCTGTAAAATCCTGCATGATCCATACTGTCCTCCTCCGCATCAGTACCTGGCAACGTATCATTACCTGGAAGAAGATTTTGATGCAGATCTCCTGGTTCATCTCGGGACACACGGAAGTCTTGAACTAACCCCGGGTAATGGGGTTGGGATGTCTAGGGGGTGTTCTCCTGATGTCTGCATAGGAAATAAGCCATATCTCTATATCTACAATGCCAATAATCCCCCTGAAGGTGCGTTAGCCAAACGAAGAACATATGCAACATTGATTGATTACATGCTCTCGGTGATGGATCAATCATCCCTGTATGAGAAACTCGAAGAACTGGATGAGATGCTTCAGGAATATGAGACCGCTCGGGCTGACCATGCCCGGAAACATGCCCTTGAGCATCAGATCCGTGATCTTATCTTTGGGATCAATCTGGATAATGATATGCATCTTGAGGCCACCGATTCATTTGAGATACTCAAAGGAAAGGCCCATGAAGTACTTTCCAAGATACGTAATACCCAGATAATCAGGGATATCCATGTCTTTGGAGAGATTCCGGAAGGTGAGAAACAGGTAGAATTTATCAACAATATTGCCAGGTTTGATATTGGCGAACTTTGCATCAGGAGGGTTATCGCCGGTATATTCGGGCATGATTTTGATGATCTCTATGAACATCAGAATGGATTCTCTGAATCGGCAGGTAAATCTCACGGGGCAATTATCGAGGAACTGGATCTACATGCAAAAGAGTTTATCAGGTCTACTCTCGAGGATCCATCACGTCCTCTAGAAGATTTATTTAGCAAATCCCTCACTAAATCCCAGGAAGATTTACTTCAGCTGATCCAACTCAGGATTCTTGATATCAGTGAACGACTTGTTCAATCAAAGGAGATTGAGGCTCTACTCAACGGGATGGAGATGGGGCACACCCCACCCGGACCATCAGGATATCTGAGCCGTGGTCAGGATGATATCTTACCAACGGGGAGAAACTTTTACTGCACCGATCCGTACCGGACTCCGACCCGTTCAGCCTGGATGGTGGGCAAAGGACTTGCTGACTCACTTCTGAGAAAATACCAGAAAGAGGAAGGAAAATTACCCGAAAATGTCGGGTTCTTCTGGATGGCGATGGATATGATGTGTTGTAATGGTGAGACTCTGGCCCAGATGATGTATCTCATCGGAGTGCAGCCGGTCTGGAACCCCAGTGGTCAGGTTCGATCATTTCAGATTATCTCTCTTGAAGAACTTGGCAGGCCACGGATCGATCTCACGATTGAGATGACATCCACCCTCCGTGATTGTTATCCTACCACCTATGAACTCATGGATGATGCAATCTCTGCGGTTGCTGCTCTTGACGAGCCGCTTGAGATGAATTATATCAGGAAACATGCTCTGATGAGTATGCCTGATAATAACCAGGACTGGCGGGAATCAACACTTCGGATCTTTAGTAATCCTCCTGGAGTATATGTTACTGCTGTGGCTCTGGCGGTCCATGCCAGTGCCTGGGAGACAGAAAAAGACCTGGTAGATGTATTCATGACCACAGGAGGATATGCATATGGAAAGGCATATGCCGGTCAGTTAAAACCAGAACAGTTTGCCAGGAATCTCTCTACTGTGAATATTACATTTGATAAGACCGGGACTGACTCCTGCGATATACTTGGTTGTTGCTGTTATTTTGGATATCATGGGGGGATGACCACCGCTGCCCGGCATTACAATCCTGATGAGGTAAAGGTCTATTACGGGGACACCCGTGAGCCGGATCATCCCTATGTGCATGATATGGCAGATGAACTCCGCCGGATGGTAAGGGGAAAGATTCTCAATCCCAAGTGGATTGAAGCGATGAAGAAAGCAGGGTATAACGGTGCTGCTTCGATCTCTACCCGGACTGAACATATCATGGGATGGCAGGCATCGATCGGCGAGGTTGATGATTGGGTTTTTGATGAGATCACAAAGACCTTTGTGCTTGATCCCGAGATGAAACAGTTCTTTGAGGAGAAGAATAAGTATGCCTTTGAAGAACTGACCCGGCGACTCCTAGAAGCGAACCAGCGGGAACTCTGGGATGCCGACCCTGAAGTGCTGGAAGGGCTGAAAAATACCTATCTAGAGGTTGAGTCATGGCTCGAGGATGAGGTAGGGGAAGGAGATCACCAGGGAGGGAGCGTGGATATTATCACGGCCCGGGATGTTGACGGGTGGGGAAAGAGTATCAGCGAGATGGCTGAGCGGGTTGATAAAAAAATCCTTGGTAGATATCTGAATGTAGAGTCCGGGAAGAGAATATAATTGATATCCTTAAATAAATTTATGAGAACTAGGACGGTATTGTACTCCGGAAAGGAAATTATTTGTAAATGTGAATCGTTAAGGATCCCAAAAAACTTAATCGTAAATTATCTCATTACTTTATTCATTATCTGTGTCATATTCAGTGCCGGTTGTGTGTCTCAAAGTCCCCCAGTCAATATTGAAATTGCTCCTTCAGGTTCTACAAACATAACTGTTACGGATTCACTAGATAATACGTATTCTTTTTCAAAGCCAGTTGAAAGGATTATTGCTCTCAATCTGGACACCATTGAAACACTCATCGTCCTTGGAGCAGGGGACCGAATTGTTGGGGTTCCACAAAGTATCCTCGAGAAAACTAACCTGATCCGGTATTTACCCAATGCAGTGAATGTTGGGGAGTCGGGAAGTCCTAATGTTGAGAAGATCACAGAATTGCATCCTGATACAATCATTATAATGAATACTGCGGGAGAAAAAGAAAAGAGTAAATTTTCAATCCTCAATATTCCTGTTCTTTCCTATAATTGTTATATCTTATCTGAACTTCCATCTTCGGTGAAAAACCTCGGGATGTTAACCGGGAAAAATGAGAATGCTTCTATATACCTAAATTATTTTCATCAGCAAGATGAGATGATTCAAACCCGGATCACCACTTCAGGTAATGAAAAACGTCCGGATGTGTACCTTGAAATTGGGAGTGAATATATAGCGGCAGGAAAAGGAAGCGGGGGAGATTCATTGCTATCTCATATAAAAGCCGACAACGTGGCTTCAAATCTCACTACCGAATGGCCAAAGGTAACTCCTGAATGGGTGGTGAAAACAAATCCTTCATTCATCATTAAGACTGTCCATACCTATGTTGATGAAGAAAAGGATTTTGTAAAAATATTATCTGATTTAAAATCACGGGCAGGATTTTCTGAAATTGATGCCTGCAAACAGAATAAGACCTATGTGATAACCAGCAATTTTTTGTATGGTCCCAAAGGGATCATCGGACAGGCATTACTCGGTAAGATTCTCTATCCAGAACAATTTTCCGACGTCCACCTGGATGATCAGATTAGCAGGTATGAAGATCTGTTTTCTATCAATATTGACGAAAAAGAGATAGTA
>NZ_JAJRBM010000336.1 GCF_028679455.1 Methanospirillum sp.
ATGTTATTTATTTGATTTTTCAAAAATAAGATTCTACTGGAAAAGATATGATCCGGTTTACTCCAGATTATTTTAAATCCCCGGAAAGTAATGTCACCAATATTTGTGAAATGGTGAAAAAAGATGGAACCCGGGTATGGATCTCGTATACGATTAAAGTAATAAATAATTCTCGTAATGATATAGCAGGGATCCTGTTTATTGGTCAGGATTTTACTGACCGAAAACAAGTTGAAGAAAAATTAGTTGGGATCATTAATTTTCTTCCTGATCCAACCTTTGTTGTTGACACAGAAGGAAGGGTAATTGCGTGGAACCATGCAATTGAAACCCTTACTGGAGTGAAAGCTGAAAAGATTATGGGAAAAGGAAATAACGAATATTCTGTTGCAGTATACAATGTCAGAGAACCAATGTTAATCGATTATGCTCTTAAACCTGATCAAAAAATTCCTCCTAATTATTTCAATTGTAAACGAGATGAGCATGGTTTTTTTGCTGAAACCTATACTACGTATCTTAAACCGGAGGGAATTTATCTTTGGGGAAAGGCTTCACCATTATATGATTCATCAGGAAATCTTATTGGGGCAATAGAATCATTACGGGATATGACACTTAAAAGTCAGAGACCTTATCCGACTATTACATTAAGTGAATCAACATTCCGCAGTCCTATATCCAAATAGAATTACATGCTGTGGCCCAGCAACCACATAATCGTTTGAATTTTTTCACCGGGATGGATAACCAAGGTTATCAATGTCTCTTAATAGGTTTTACGTGTATGATATAGGTTTTTTCAACCAACACAGGTTTCAGACCTTATGAAAATAGTGATGTTCACAACCATGATGATGCAATATTTGCAGGATACTGCCACGAACTGATTCTAAAATTTTATGATTTTCAGAAAGCTACCCTTATTATGTCAAACTGAAAATCTAAACTTATCACATGAAAGAGACACATGACCGATATTCACAGATCCGGGAATATCTTCAGGCTCAAAACCCTGTTGCAGTCTCAATAACCAGAATTTCAAAAGATTTAGAGATGAACCGTGGTTCTGTCTCTAAATATCTTGAGGTCCTCCTCTCTCAGGGCCATGTGATAATGAAACTGCAGGGAAAATCTAAATTATATACTTCTTCACAAAAAATTCCATTTGATGATCTTATAGATTATTTATCAGATGCAATTATTATTCTTGACCCTGAATTACACATTCTCATGGTTAACAACAGTTTTATAAAAACTTTTAATATCCATAAAGGTAGAAATATCATCGGAACTACCCTCAATAAACTGGATCTCCCAATTTTTAATGATACTACTGTTCAGGGAAATATTGACCGGATTATTCAATCAAAAACATATATCCATGAGATCCTCCTGATAGAACATGCCAGGGATCGCATTTTTCTAACTGAATTTATCCCCACTCTACTCCCTTCGTTCTCTTTTATCGGAAAAACGGGGATTATGATCAGTTTTCGTGACATTACCGCGTGGAAGAAAACTGAGGATGAATTGCAGATCAGCGATCGGAAGATCCGAACACTCTTTGAGGAAGTACCATGTGGTATCTTCCTATTTCAGGCAAATGGAACAATTCTTAATGCAAATCGTGCATCTCTAGAAATTCTCGGGCTCACCCGGTTTACTGATATTGCAGAAATTAATATATTTGACATAATGTGTTCCCGTGAGATTATTCAACACCTGATTAAGGAAGGAAAAAATGCGGAATTAACACTCACCTGTAATTTCGATCGGCTGAAACGGGAGACATTAACATCAACGAATAAAAGTGGAGTTGCATATTTTCAGGTTGTATTCGCCCCGGTTAGTGGCAAAGGATGGAAAGAACCAAGTGAATACTTTATCTTATTTCTCGATATTACTGAACAAAAAAAATCAGAAAAAGAATTAAAAGATCGGTTTATCGGTATTACCACAAATCTCCCCGGGATTGCATACCAATTCTATGCCCGGGATACTGGTGAATGGGGGGTATATTTTGCAGATGAACGTTCGGAAAAAGTTTGCGGATTAAGTCCTGAACCCTTGGAAACCTGGTTTCAAAGGTATACCGCTTGTATTGCACTAGAAGATCGAGAGAGGTTTGAAGATTCCATTAAAGATGTCATCCAGAAAATTGTCCCATGGGATTTTGAAGGAGCCTTCATCAAACCAACTGGTGAGAGGATGTATATCCGGGGGATCTCACAGCCAATCAGGTTAAAAAATGAGACCTTATGGAATGGCATATTCCTCGATATTACCGATAGGAGAAGGGCTGAGGAAGAACTTCGCAAGAGTGAACAACGATTCAGAGGTATTGCCAGCACTCTTCCGGGTATTGTCTATCAGTTTTATGCACGTAACACCGGTGAATGGGGATTGTATTTTGTCGATGAGCGATCTCTGGATATTTATGGCATTAATCCCGAGCCATTGAATACCTGGCTTGATCGATACGGATTGTGTATCGCACCAGAAGATCAAAAACGATGGAATGATTCAATTGAGGATGTCATTCGAAGAAACGCTCCCTGGGAATTTGAAGGAAAATTCATCAAGTCAACCCGCGAAGAACTGTATATCAGAGTGATTTCCCAACCCATCAAATTACAGAACGAAACAATCTGGAATGGATTAATCCTCGATATCACCGAATATAAACTGGCAGAAAACGCTCTTCATGCAACCGTATCAAAAGAGATTCGATATCATGCATTTTTTGAAAACACCTGCAACGGGGTATTGATTTATGAACCCATAGAAGGGGGAAATGAGTATATTCTAAAGGATGTGAACAAAGTAACAGCGAATCTTTTAAGAATGAAGAAAGAGGATCTCCTCGGAAAAAAACTGTTCGAAGAATTTCCAGATCTACCAAATCCTGGGATACGTGACATGCTTATCCGGGTTTTAACCACAGAAATCCCGGAATTTGTTCCACCCCTAAAATATCGAAACCGTGAAGATTTTCCTTGGATCTCTCATTATGTATTCAAATTACCTTCCGGAGAAATTGCGTCATTTATGGTTGACGTGTCAGATGCAGTAAAGAAGGAAACGGAAAATGAATCCGGATTCTGTGAGATATAGACGCCAGATCAGGATCGAAAGTATATTCGGATATAATAATTTACAAACATCTCTAAAACAATAATCGGTATCATGATTCAGGATCGTCACCGATGCTTGATGATCAAATAAATTCTATTCAATACCTCAGTCAAAAATATTATATAAGGAATCAGTTCACTCAACAGCGAGTCAGGGAAACCTATCGGTAGTAGATCTGGATATGTTTTTCTAGGTTATCATTGACCGCCATTGGGGATAAAATTAGTTGATTAATGAGACCTATGCAAATTTATTTTAAAAGATTTTTGCAGACCGCTTTCAAAAATAATAGTATTAATTAAATAGGCACCTTAAGGGCCATGGAATTTTTATTTTATATTGATGAGCATTAAAAAATAGGTTTATTTTCTCAACGTCATAAGAACAAGTGTGGATAGAAATCCACGAAACCGATAGTAACCGTACCAGTAAGGGCGAGACCAACCAGATTCATAAGACCTGGAAATCGCCAAATGAATCTAGGTTGGGATATCGCTGATCCTGATATTGATCACCCGCAGGTATCAACATTGTGATCGCGAAACACAAAGTCCATGTATGGTCTTTTATTTTCGGTCAGAGGTCATTAGCATGGAAACAAAAATTGGATATTTTGCATCCATTGAACAGTATAAACCTATGGATGCGCTGGAACAGTCTGTCAGGGCTGAAAAAGTAGGGTTTGATTCTATCTGGGTTGATGACCATTTCCACCCATGGTACCACACAGATGCTCAATCAGGCCAGGCATGGGCATGGATGGGTGCAACCCTACAGGCCACGAAGAAGGTATTTGTCTCAACCTGCATCACCTGTCCAATCCTCCGGTATAATCCTGCGGTCGTTGCCCAGACGTTTGCCACCCTCCGGCAGATGTACCCAAAGCGGGTCGGTATTGCAGTAGGAGCAGGCGAGGCATTAAACGAAGTGCCATGTACTGCTCAGTGGCCGTCCGTTCCTGAACGCCAGGATATGACCGTTGAAGCAATTGAGGTTATGAGGAAACTCTGGGAGAGTAAGGCCCCGGTAACATTCAAAGGAAAATACTACAACCTGGAAAAGGCATTCCTGTATACAAAGCCTGATGACGAAGTTCCCCTCTACTTCAGCGGAATGGGTCCCAAGGGTGCAAAGCTCGCCGGGAAATATGGTGACCATCTCATGACCGTTTCTGCAGATCCGGAGACCCTGAAAAAAGTCACTATCCCGAAATTTGAGGAGGGTGCAAAGGAAGCAGGCAAGGATCCTAAAAAGATGGAGAGAGCCATGCTGATTTGGTACTCCGTAGATCCGGATTTCGAGAAAGCAGTCGAAGGTAACCGGTTCTGGGCAGGCTGCCTTGTTCCGTCTATGTTCAAGTACCGTGTCAGCGATCCACCTGAAGTTGAGCTTCACGCTGACCTAGTGGGGAAGGATCTGATGAAGAAAAACTTTCTGTGTGCAACTGACGCCGAAGGTCTTATCAAAGAGATCGAACGGTTCAAGAATGCAGGTATCACCCACTTCTGTCTTGGGAATTCCAGTCCTAACGTTAATTTAGGTATTGATATTTTCAAGGATGTAATTCCGGCAGTAAGTGATTAATGAAGAGATCAAGGCGTATTTACGAGACTATCATGGTACAGAAATCCATTGAGGATATTTTTGAAGAATCCTCCATAATTTTTCCGGGGTATGCCACAGATGCTGAGGCCAAACCCTGGTACTCACCTCCCGGATGGAATGGAGTTTTTTTAAAGGATCTAATAACTGGAAAAGAAACAAAAGGACAATTCAGTTATCATCTCGTGAGGATCCAGGAGCATTGTGAAGTCCCGGACCATGCCCATGATACACAATGGGAGGTAAATGCAATTTTCAATGGGAATGGATCCTTTCTGTTAGAAGAAAAGATTATCCCCATAAAAACCGGCCAGACGTTTGCAACCCCCCCAGGTAACCATCACACGGTAAAAGCGGGAAACAAGGAACTTGTACTTACAGCCATGTTTGTCCCGGCATTGGTATAAGTGTCAAGAGGACTATTTGTACAATCTCTCTCATGAAACATCAGAAAACAACCCTACATAGGGCTTATTTTTCAGGCGTTTCATTGTCATCTGCGAGCCGAAGGCTCATCGTTGACTTTTTTGTAACAATTTAGGTAGCATGTAACCCAATAATCTATATGGGATTTCGTCTCAAGCCTGACCAATGAAAATCAAAATTGGTTTACCGTCTAATCCTCTTTTTGGTAGTGCTGGTTGTTCTCTTATTGGGATTACAGTTCGTTAAAAACTAATCCAAATGTTGTATACTGGCTGTGGAAATAGTTGGTTTATTCAAATCAATATCTTTTAGGTAATTTAAAACAAATATTATCTCGTTTAATTTTGTGAACCTTACTTTTTCAAATTATAGTCCCTAACATAGAGGAAGAGAAATGCCATTTTCGGTTTTGAATATACCAAATACTGGATTGCAATCCAACCTAAATGAGATAATCTCTCTCCTCTACGTTGATGATGAAGAGGTACTTCTCAATCAGGGCAAACTTTTCCTGGAGCGTTCTGGAGAGTTCAGGGTTGATATCATGAAATCAGCTCATGATGCCCTCAATTCACCAGTAATTCAATCATACGATGCCATCATCTCCGATTATCAGATGCCTGAAATGGATGGAATAGAATTTCTCAAGGCAGTCCGGTCTCAATTCGGAGACATCCCCTTTGTTCTTTTCACCGGTCGGGGTCGCGAAGAGGTTGTCATTGAAGCAATCAATAATGGTGCAGACTTCTATTTGCAGAAAGGTGGATCCCCAAAAGCCCAGTTCGCTGAGTTGACGCATAAAATCAAGCAGGCGGTAAGGAGAAAAAAGGCAGAAAAATCGCTTGAAAACTCGGAGAAACAGTTATCAGATATCATTGAGTCCCTTCCCGATGCAACCTTTGCCATTAACCAAACAGGACATGTTATCGCATGGAATTGTGCGATCAAGGAGATGACGGGTGTTTCTTCAGATCAAATACTAGGAAAAGGCAAATCTGAATACACAATTCCCTTTTATGGCTGTCGGTGCCAGGCACTCATCGATCTCATCAATGAGCCAAATGAAATTATTGCTCAGTTCTATTCGAATGTTTCCCGGGTTGGTTCTTCAATCACTGCAGAGAAAGTTCTCCCCCACTTACATAACATCGTACTACACATCAAAGTAAGCCCGTTCTATAACCTGGCTGGAGAAATTACCGGGGCAATCGAGTCGATCCGGGACATCACCGAAAGCAAAAAATCTGAAGAAGTGCTGCGGGAAAGTCAGCGAATGCTCGTAGAGGCGATGGATCTCGCAAATTTGGTAACCTGGGAATGTAATCTCCAGACAGGTATTCTAACGTTTGATGACCGTTTCTCAACCCTGTATGGTACTCATGTGGAGAGTAAAGGAATCCACCATATGACAGCAGAAACATACATGCGGGAGATAGTGTACCCGGAAGATCTTAAGATTCTTGTTGAGGAAGATGAAAAGACCCGGAATACGACCGACCCCCATTACATGTCAAAACGTGAATACCGCATTATTCGTAAAGATGGTGAGATTCGTTTTATAGAGATGTGTGTAGGTGTCACCAAAGATACTGAAGGCCGAACAATCAGGGTTCATGGGATAAACCAGGATATTACAGATCGGAAGAACGCTGAAGCAAAAATCGCCCGCAGTAACGAGGAACTGTCGATAGCTAACGAGGAACTCATAGCAATCGAAGAAGAACTTAGACAAAATTATGAAGAGATGGCGATCAGCAAACAATTGGTGATTGATAGTGAGCAACGGTACAGAAACGTGGTCGAGGACCAGACCGAATTAATCTGTCGTTTTTTACCTGATGGTACACACATCTTTGTAAACGATTCATATTGCCGGTATTTTTCATTGAACCGTGAAAAGATAGTCGGTAGCAGATTCCTCCCAAATATCCCCGTCGAAGATCAGAAGCGCCTGAAACAATTCTTTGCATCCATAACCCCAGACCATCCAGTGGATATCATTGTTCACCGGATCATCATGCCAGACGGTACAATTCGGTGGCAACAATGGAGTGATCGTGCGATTTTTGATTCTCGTAGGGAGGTTATCGAATATCAATCTGTTGGAAGAGATGTCACGGAGGAAATTGCAACCCGGGAAGCATTGCAGGTAAGTGAGGAGCGGTTCCGTTCGTTTGTTGAGAATGCAAATGATATTTTATTTTCACTGACTCTTGACGGCGTATTTGTGTATATCTCCCCAAAAGCGACTGAATTATTAGGATATGAAATATCTGAGTTTATCGGAAAACCCGCGAAATTCTTTATTCATCCTGATGATTTTCCCCGCAATATAAATTTCTACATTCAGGCTCGTAATTTGCGCAAAAAAATGAGCGGAAATGAATATCGGATGCGTCATAAGGACGGTACCTGGCAGTGGCATTCCCAGAGTATATCACCAGTATACGATTCCAAGGGTAATATTATCAAAATCCAGGGCATCTCACGTGATATTACCGAACGTATAAAATCTGAAGAGGCTCTTAGGAAAGCAAACTGCCAGCTCAGTCTACTCTCTGATATCACAAGGCATGACATTCTCAATAACATCACGGCAATTTACGGGTATCTTGAGGCCATCGAGATGGAATATACCGATCCCAGAGTGTCTGAGTACCTTCAGAAACTGAAAAGGATTACAAATAAAATACAATCCCAGATTGAATTCACCGGGATCTATCAGAATCTTGGTACCCATGAACCACAATGGGTACTCTTGGATACTATTATGCCTCTTCCGCATCTCCCGGATTCAATCACCCTGACAACTGATCTCCAGGAAATATCCATATTCGGAGACCCGATGTTGAAAGTGGTATTTTTTAATCTGCTAGATAATTCTATCCGACACGGTCATCGGGTAACCAGGATCCACGTATCTACCCATATGTCAGAGAACGATCTGATCGTGATATGGGAAGATAATGGAGAAGGTATTGCTAAAGAGGAAAAAGAAAAAATATTTGAGCGAGGGTATGGTAAGAATACCGGGCTCGGGATGTTCCTTGTTCAAGAAATACTCTCGCTTACCGGGATAACTATCATTGAAACCGGAGTGCCGGGAACAGGTGCACGATTTGAGATCATCGTGCCAAAAGGAGCATACCGGTTTACTGGGTGAGAAACAGAAATGTATCCCTTCCCACTCGTGTCCGGATTCTATGATAATCCTCGTTCGAAATTGGAAGGTATGGCATCATCATGAAGCATTAGGACTCCTTGATCTGCTCTGGATTGTCAAGTTACAAAAGCATTTCCTTGAAGAATTTAAGGACATTCCTCCTCAAGATATCGATATGTTTAAAATCTGGATGCCCCTGAAAGTGAAGACTTCTTTGATGATTGCTGAATTGATCATTGTCACAATAATTGGAAAAAATCACGGATAACTCAAGTGAAACAAAAAGGAGAAACGTATTCAGTTTAGTTGAATGAAGTCAGGTGTATGTGCTCACTTTATTGATTTGCCCCCGGCTTCAATATAATAGCAAGTCTTACGATCTTTTCCCCTCCCTCAAGCACAAATAGTCGAGATCGGTTTTTTGAGTGCAAGTTTATTAAATGGTCAATAGAGTTTCGGGACATTGATCAAAAAAACGGCATGATGATTCTCAACCGACTCAACTTATGAAAATGCATAGCATTTTCATGACAAATAGAAGGATCAGATTAACGACCACTTCAAATTTGACATGGTTGAGGTAATTCCCCTATTTTACTCTGCATCGTGTCATATTTCTATGTCAGCCGTTGTAATTTGCAGGGCAGATGCTCATCTCCATCTCCTGTTCTCTGCGAACCCATGCCTGATGAATGATCTCTTCAATTTCTGCTCTGCATATCGGGTTCATGGGGATAAGGTTCCCTCCGGTTGTGCGGTAGATCGCAGTAGTGGCTGGACACATTCCAAGCATCTCTGCGGCGATGCGGTAGATCTCAAGCTGGATCTGGTATGTTCTGTTCATGCAGAGTTCATTTACGGTACCCTGATCGCTCTTATAATCAATGACTATCCATGACCCGTCTGGCAACTGGCAGATGAAATCGATCCTCCCGGTAACCGGTACACCGCCAATCGGAACCGTGAATGCCAGCTCGTGCTTTACCTGCCTGATATCAGCAAGGTCAGGGAGTGAAGAGAACCGGTCTGCTGCCTGCTGCAGTTCCTGTTGCAGAACCGGGTCTCTGATTTCATACTCCCTGGTAACTCTGGAAGGATCGGATCCTCTGAGCACTTCATGTATCGCGGTTCCAAAGTCAGCCCCCCGTCCATCATGGAAACCTGTGGGAACTTCTTCCCGTAGTGATTCCACAATTCTGGTCACTAGCAATGGTTCTGACTGAGAAGCAGTAGGAACATACACTCCCCTGGACCATCTTCCTGATATCTCCCTGAATTCATTAGAGATGAGAAACGGTGGTGAGTCTGGTCTGCCGGACTTCTCTGACAGCCGGGGCTTCTGAATCCTGAGATGTATCTCCTCACCTTCAGGAGATTTCACTGTCATCTCACCCGCTTCTATGGCATCACCGGTGATGGAGAGTTCTCTGAATACCCAGTCAAGCCTGGTCTCTTTTTCGCTTGGGAGATCATCGCCGATCTCTCCGCTCATGATCAGATGATCTGCTGTTCTGGTGAGTGCTACGTAAAAGAGGCGTTTCTTCTCGGCAAGGAGTTTTTCCTCCTGCTGTTTTCTGAGTATGGTAAATACCGGGGTCTCTTCAGTCTCAAAATCTGCATCAGGATCCGGTATCCGCACTCCCATCAGTTCTCCATCCAGAAGGATCGGCGGATGGGTGAGGTTAGGACGCGTTCCCATCTCCGGAACGACTACGATCGGAAATTCAAGTCCTTTGGCTGCATGAATCGTCATGATCCTCACCGCATCGAGTTCCGGGTCATCGATCATCGCTTCCCCTTCCTGATCTTCGGTTCTAATCGCTTCACCAAGGTCAGTGACAAGATCAGCGAGCTGATAACTTTCGCTCTCCTCCCTTTTTCTCACCATCTCAAGCAGTTTTTCAATGTTGGAGAGGATTTGGGCTCCCTCGATTAGCCCTCCGTAGACCACAAGTACTCCGGATTCATCCAGCGCAGCCTGTATCAGAGGGGCAACCCGCCATCTGCCTGCCCTCTGGATCCAGGAAGTAAGAAGGGCATGAATACGGGTGGCATCTCTGTTCTCTCTCCCATACTGGTGCAGCTGGTCAAACAATGTCTCTCCTTTCTCCCTGCGGATTCTGAACAGTACCGTGTCTGAAAGGCCGAAGTACGGAGATCTGAGCAGACCGGCAAGAGCGATATCATCGTAGGGCCGCTGGAGGAACGTGAGCAGGCTGATAAGATCGAGGATCTCCTGCCTCTGATAAAAACCAGTCCCCTTATGGACATAATATGGGATATCACGGTTCCCGAGTGCGTGTAAGTAACTGCCCAGATTGGTTCGTCGTTCAAGAAGAATGGCAATATCACTCCATGATGCCGGCCTTCTGGTAAATGTTCGTCTGCCAGACTCATCCCGTTCTCCTTCTTCGTAGACCTCTCTGCCTTCCAGTACAAGATCTGCGATTGCGGTTGCTACTGCTTCAGGTTCTGATATCTCCTCCTTTTTTTGAGTCAGGAGGAGGGTTACTGACCCGGAATGCCTGGTTCGCTCCGGGGAAACCCCGGTTATGTCGTAGGGAAATTCAAACGGTTGCGATGAGGACGCAAATATCCGGGAGAAGAGGATGTTTACCAGTCCGATTACTGCAGGTGAACTCCGGAAGCAGACATCGAGGGGGATCTCACTGCCTTTGCATCCTTCAGTGATCAGTGTTGACGCGTCACGGAACCTGGTCACATCAGCTTCCCTGAAGAGGTATATCGATTGTTTGGGATCCCCTACAATAAACAGACTCCTGGTGTCAGAAGTTGGATCACCGGCTATCGCGGTCACGATCTCAAACTGTGCCGGGTCAGTATCCTGAAACTCGTCAACCAGGATGTACCTGAACTGTTCTGCATAATGTCGGACAACCAGGTCATGGTTATCTCTGAAAAGTTGTCTGGTATATCGTATCAGGTCAGAAAAATCTATGCCACCTGCACGATCTTTCGCTCCGTCCACCAGTTCACAGAACCTGGAGAAGGTGCTACCCAGCGCCTGCAGAAACCTGATAGTTCTGACATTGAACGGTTCAGCCGGATTAAAACTGACTCTTGAAACCTTCTCGATAGGTTTGAGTAGTTCTTTCAGGTTCCGGTTCGTCTCTTTCAGTTCACTGAGAAGGTCTTCTGACCAGACTTTTGTTGAACCTCCTCGCAGGCTCTCTTTTAGAATTGAAGCAGATGCTGCATAGAATTCATCCGGCGCCCCATCGCTATCCAGGATCTCCAAGCCCGGTCGTATCTTCTGCAGATGAATCATGGCTTTGTCGTCGCCCGGAATATCCATGTATGCAAAGGCCATGAGTGACTGGACTGTCTCTCTGAACCTGGGATTACCCCGGATCTTTCTGACTTCCGATTCCCTGAACCTGCTAATCTCATGCTGCCAGCAGGAAATAATCTCATCTGGGTTGCCGGAGAACCGGGTGAAGAACCGATCCGCTTCATCTCTTCGTGAATATAACGTCCGGATCATCGTTTCGAGGTTGTACTGCCCAACCGTTGCAAGGGCATATACAATCTCCTCCTCCTCACCCGGAGTATGAATGAGATCCTGGTAACTGGATGTCAGGATACGTGAGGACTCCTGTGCATCCATAACCACAAATGATGGTTCTATCTTTGCTTCAAATGCGAACTCGCGAAGTACCTGTGCACAAAACGAATGAAAGGTTTGGACCGGGGCGGTGAGAAATTCAGTCCTTGCCTTATCCCAGAATTTCCCATTTTTTGTCTCAAGTCCACTTCTGATTCGCTCCTTCATCTCGGCTGCTGCCTTGTCGGTAAAGGTGAGGGCAAGGATATTATGAACCGAGAGGGGCCGGGTATTCTCATCGCTTTCAGCCCCAAATGCTTCAAGGAGGTTCAGGTACTTGTTCACAAGCACATGGGTCTTCCCAGTCCCTGCACCTGCAGTGACGATCAGTGAGCGGTCATGGGTAGTGA
>NZ_JAJRBM010000337.1 GCF_028679455.1 Methanospirillum sp.
AGATGTTTATCCGCAAGGATGGAACAATCTACTACTTCTGCAGCACCAAGTGCCAGAAGAATTACAAACTCGGTCGGATTCCACGCCGGGTTGCCTGGACTGCAGCCGGCCGCAAGGCGATGGGCAAGGAGTAATCGATGGAACAGACGTTCCTGATGGTCAAACCCGATGGGGTACAGCGTGGCCTTGTCGGGGAGATCATCTCCCGTTTCGAACGCCGTGGGTTCAAACTCATAGCAGCAAAGTTCGAGCGGCTCCCTGATGCCCGTGTTATGGAGCATTATGCTGAGCATGTGCAAAAACCGTTCTTCCCCGGTCTGAAAGCCTATATCACCAGTGGACCTTGTTTTCTGATGGTATTTGCCGGGAAGAATATCGTGAAGATCAGCAGAGATATGATTGGTGCAACGAATCCTGCAGGGGCTGCCCCTGGTACGATTCGCGGTGATCTGGCTCTTGAGATCGGTATGAATGTTATCCATGGATCAGACTCAGTTGAGACTGCAGCCCGTGAGATTGCAATTCATTTCAGTCCTGAAGAACTTGCATCCTATACCCGTATTGACGAGCAGTATCTTTACGAATAACCTTTTTTTAGTCTGTCATCGATGAGACAGACTCATATGCGCTGCAGTCAAAGATGAAAAGAGTACTCTGTAGTATGAATTCTTCCCAGACATCTGGTTCTCACTCATGGATCCCTGCTGTACTCTGGCTGATCCTTATCCTTACCGTGTCTCTTACCGGGTGTATGAGTACCGGAGACTGGAAAGAGAAAGGCCAGAAAGATTACCAGAATGGGAAGTACGCTGATGCTATTGCTGACTATGATCGGGCAATCGCACTCGAACCCAACGACAGCGAACTCTATTACCTGAAAGGTTTGTCGCTCTATGAGATGGTACGATACAAGGATGCGATCGATGCCTTCACCGGTGCAATCAGACAGAACTCCGAATACTCACTAGCTTGGTTTTGGAAAGGCCGGACCAGTTATATGATGGGTGATTATGATGAGGCTGTCCGTGATTTCTTTAAGGCAATAGAGATAGAGCCTGCAAATATTGAGTACTGGTATTATCGCGGGATGGCACTTTCCAGCAGAGGTCAGTATGATATGGCTATCCAGCACTTTGACAAAGCTCTGCTGATCAATAAGAATGATGAAAAATCATGGAGTGCCCGGGGATTTGCCTACATCATGAAGAAAGATTATGATCAGGCACTCCATTCATTTGAGCAGGCAATTGTGGTCAATCCCCAAAATGCAGAAAACTGGATCAACAAAGCATCTGTGTTGAAAGTAATGGGGAAAGAGTCTGAAGCCAACGTTGCAATAGATAAGGCAAACCTCCTTTATAAAGAACAGGAGAAAGATATCAGTAAGAAAATTCCCAGGGCCTAGGGTAGATCCCCCCCTTAATTTATACTCCACATTTTCTGAAAAGAGGAAGACATTTCACCACTCTTGTCAAACCTGTTCTTCACTCGTGCCCTTGGCATGTCATAGGTGATATCAGGTGTCTTCGCGGGAACTAATCCAAACTGTCATCCCCCTTGTTTTTCTTCTCCTTACGATCTCTGTATTCATCTCCGGTTGTATCGGGACTCAGTGGACTGCCTCTGACTGGCTTGAAAAAGGTAATCAGTATGCAAATGATGGATTGTATACCAGTGCAATTGATGCATATAATCAGTCATTACAACTGGATGCCAGAAATGCGAAGGTATTAACCTATCGGGGTGTTGCACTCGAACACCTGGGCAGTTATCCTGCCGCGATGCAGGACTTTGAGCAGGCCCTCAGCATTAATCCAAATGAGAGCGGTGCATGGCAGGGGAAGGCAGCCACCTATATTGATACCAGTGAGTACCGGCTTGCAGTGAAGGCAGCTGATCGTGCGATAGAACTGGCAAATACCCCTGCCGATAAAGCAGAAAATGCATATCTGCTCCGAGGATTTGCCCTGAACCGTCTGGAAGACTATGATGGTGCGCTTCAGGCCTTTGATCAAGCGATAGAGATAGATCCTAGGCGGTTGGATCTCTGGCAGAATAAGGCATATTCTCTGACAAAACTGGGAAGATTTGTTGAGGTGTTAAAGTGCTACGAAGTTATGGTTGGCATAGAGCCCAAAAATGCAGAGTTATGGAGTAAGAAAGGGGAGATTCATCTTGCACTCGGTCAGATCAACGAAGCAAATGAGGCTTTCTCCATTGCCAAGAACCTTATAAAAAATTAATCGTGATTCATGATAGTTGAGAATTCCTCTCATTGGAGTGAATGAGGGGTTATCAACCGACCCCTCACTTCTTTTTCGGGAATGCAGTTGCGGTGGTGAAAGCATCCATCAGATGCTCTCCAACTTTGTGGTATGCCCTGCTTAACGGGTTATATAGGAAAGGTGCGACTTTTCCGATATCCACGTCACCATTTTGAGCGATCAGGGATTCATCAACCTGAACATCTACGACCTCGGCTATGAACTGGGTATGCACCCCGATCTCGATCACCTGACTGATCCGGCATTCAAGAACCAGCGGGCACTCAGCAATTACCGGTGCATTCACCAGACCTGCTTTCACCGGAGTAAGGCCGGTTGCTTCAAACTTATTCAGATCACTACCTGATCGCACTCCAAAAAAATCGGCCTGACGGACGATTGCTTCAGATGGGATGTTCAGTGTGCATTCCCTGTTCTGAATCAGCGCCTGATAACTGTGTCTCGACTTCTGTACTGAAAAAGCGATACTGACCGGGTTTGATGAGCAGACGCCGGCCCATGCAACTGTCATTGCGTTTGGGTTTCCATCAGCATCATAGGTTCCCACAAGCAGAACTGGTGTTGGGATCAGAGCGGGTTTAATCCCGATAGATCTCTTCATAATTACAGGTTTGTTTCTTATGGCTATCAGTTTACGGTTGTGTCCTGTTCTGATGAAAAAAAGAGAAATGTTGTCCGCTGGTTATCGGTAATTTATCCGAAGTGATGAACAAAGTATGCAATGACAACGAGACTGATAAAAATCAGTGCAAATCCGTCATTGTGGTGAAATTCCAGTTCATGGAATGGTAATGTCTTCTTGCTTCGGTATCCCCGCATATCCAGTGTAAGACCGAGAACCTGTGTTTTTGCAAGTGAGTTTGCCATCAGTGGGATCATAATGGGCCGCAGGCTCTTCACTTTTCCAATTACTCCGGTTCCTGGGTTATATCCCCGAGAGAGTTGCGCCTCATGAATCCTCATCGCTTCGAGTTGCAGACTTGGAATAAATCTGAGTGCGATCAGGAACATCAGAATATAGTCAACAGGCATGTGGAATGCGAGAAGTCCGGTTACCAGTTCACTTGGTTTTGTAGTGACGATAAACAGATGAAATGAGAGGATCATCACGATAAACCGGCAGGTGAAGAGGAGTCCGAGGCCGATCCCACTCTCGGTAACTTGCAGCATACCTCCGATTACCGGGACTGATGCTGGTATGAGGGTGAAGTAGGTTGTTCCCCCCTGAATAGTCAGGGTGGTGACGAGGAGAAGAAAGACCCCAAGCAAGATGAGAAATGGTATCTGTTTGCTAATCTCACGATGCATCCCTGATACTGACGCTCCAAATGCAATGACGAGTATCAGACCGGCAAGAAAGAGAACACTCGGAGTAAGCACACTCATCGCAACAATGAGCACGACGATTACCACTTTCGTAACCGGGTTGAGCCGATGCAGAATCCCGTTTCCTGGTATATATTGGAGGATCTCGGTCATGATGCCGTCCTCTGCAGAATGGTGAAGTCACCACTGACTTTTCCATTCTCCATCACGATGATCCGTTCTGCATATTCCTCAGCGATGCGCATGTTGTGGGTGACCATGATGATGGTATGTCCCTGATCCTGGAGGGATTTCATCAATGCCATCATCCGGTCTGATTCAGCCTCATCAAGTCCGGTAGTGGGTTCATCAAGGATGATGATCTCAGGCTCCATGGCAAGGATGCAGGATACTGCAAGACGCTGCCTCTCTCCCCGGGAGAGATGCCGGGGATACGTCTGCTCCTGACCTGATAGTTGTACCATCCTGAGTACATCCTGAATTCTGATGTCTGGGTTTGGTGTTGAGATGTTGGTAAGCCCGAATCTGATCTCTTCATCAACAGTATCGGCAAAAAGCATGGTGTCAGGATTCTGAAATACGAGCCCGGTGTGTCGGACGAGTGTCATCACCGGTTCGGTGGTTGCATCCAGATCCAGCACCCTGACGATTCCGCTATCTGGTCTGAGCAGGCCATTGAGATGTTTGACCAAGGTTGTCTTTCCTGATCCATTCTCTCCGAGCAGAGCTACAAATTCTCCGGGATATATTGAGAGATTGACACCGTTCAGTGCTGGAACGTCTCCGTACTTCCGGTAAAGATCTTTGATCCTGACAATCGGCTCTTTTGCAGGCGGTATGAAGGGGGAGAGATCCGGGTCATCATACAAGGCTTTCAGGGTCCCCTGGGGATGGGGGAAGAGTTCATCAAAAGTTCCCTGTCTTGAGATTCGACCATGATTCAGTTCAACCACCCGGTCAGCTACTCCCCGGTATCCTTCAAGTGAGTGATCCACCACGATGACGGTCTTTCCTTCAGATTTTAGTCCCCTGAGAATCTCGATGATGTTTCCGGTAGCCCGGACATCCAACTCAGATGTTGGCTCATCAAGGATCAGGACTCTGGTATCCATCGCGAGAGCGGCCGCAATGGCAACCCGTTGTTTCTGGCCTCCTGAAAGAGCATATGGTGCCCGTTCCCGAAGATGCGTGATATCACAGCGTTCCATCACGGTGCTTATCCGCGCACGACGCTGTGCGACAGTAGCAAGCCTAGTCTCAAGGCCGGATGCAATCTCTTCCTCGACACTGGTGAAGATGAGTTGGGCATCAGCATCATCAAAGACCATACTGATATGCTGGTTGAGTTGGCTCATTCCCTCATATTCTGCCATGGACTGGCCTTGGAAAGAGAGGTGTCCGGTAAGGGTGCCACCAAGTTCATGCTGCAAAATCCCGGCAAGAGCGAGACACAGGGTTGTTTTCCCTGCTGCCGTCGGCCCGGTAATGAGAATTAGTTCTCCGGCACTGATGGAGAGAGTTATCTCCTGCAATGCTGGCGTCGTGCTCATGGGGTAGGTATAACTCAGGCTTGAGGCCAGAATCATGCCCTGCCCCGTGAAAGAACACGTGCTGCCGGGAGATAGAGGATCTGTGCAACGACTGTATTCAGGACTGCTGTTGGAAGAACAATGGTGAACATCATCAGGCTGAAAAATGCATAGAGGCTTGTGGCAGTAAAGGCTTTATATAGCATTCCGGGAGCGACCATAACGAGGAGTATAACAATACCAACGAATATCAGGCCGCTAACGATTGTTGCAGAGAGGGTTGCTAAAGCTGGGGCAAATTTGACTCTTTCTCTGGTTGCAAGAAATACCCCCATACAGACGATAGCGCCGAGAGGTTCACTGATCAGATTTGCCGGTGGGAAGAGTGAGTGGCTGATCAATGCACTGATGATACCGCCAACGATACCGATACCCAGCGCTTCCTTGAACCGGGGGGCGATGAGCATGATTGCCAGGCAGTAGAAGATGATCACAAAGTTCGGTACAATGGGAGATGGTACAAGGGCTGTTGCAATCAGTCTGGCAATCGCTCCTACGGCGAGGAGGATTCCTACAATAGCGATGTCTTGTGACTTCATAATTTTCACACCGTTCTGGTAATGATAGGTTACGGGAATTTCAACAATGCGGAATGTTTCTGTTACTATTGTGGTTCATGTTGTATCATCAACCTAAGACAACAAAATACATCTATGTACTTAGTTGTCCATTTCGTCATATATAGATTCTTACCCGTTATCAGATGATAATTCCACCATACTCAGTAATCGTGACCGTGTGGGGGGAAAATTCACCCTCAAAGTACACAAAAACCCGAATCATTTCTCCTTTGGTAAACGCCCGCATCTGTTGATCATAGATCTTTCTGACATGTTTCTCGCCTGACTGATCAAACCGGGTTATCAGGGTTTTGTAAAATCCGATCATCTGATTAAGCCACCTTTCTTCATATGCCACCGTCTCGGATGCCAGGGTGAGGCTATCCTCTTCAGAGATCGGGGTATTGTATTCACCATGCTCGTTCAGGCCACTGATCTGTCTGAAGGAAAGAATCCCGTTTTCATCGGGTTCACGGTGGAGCATATAGGGATACACCCTGCAGATCGAGAATCTGTCAGAATAGATTTTACATGTGTTATCAGTAAGGTGGATGCAGGTTCCATCCGGGTTTGTGCGAAGAGCATATCCTGATACATAAAAGTTCCCTGATCGATCACATACCTCAAAGAATGGAGCTGGAATGATTGCTTCCGGGCATATCTCCTTTGCCCGTCTGGTATCATCGTCAAGCAAAAAGACATGGCCGTTCTGGCTGGTTACACAACATGAGCCACACCGGGTGCAGAAAAATCCTACCTCCCTGATGATCTCAGCAAGTTCTTTTATCGGGTACGCATGCAGGAGTTCAAGTTCTTTGGTAAACCGGGAATGTTCTCCCTTCAGGAATGAATCAGACATCTCCGCTATCAGATGTGCAGGACTGTGGTTTATCTCTGGCGGAGAAACAATGCCTGGATGTCGTATCATCCCAATGTATAACCCTGATGGCTGCAAAGAAGAGGATACTATGCTTGAAACGTTTGATCTTTCTGTAAAGATACCCAAAGATGAGTACTCTTCTATCGCAGATCCCCTCAGTATCGGTACCGGTGAACTCCAGAGAGAGGTAAGAAAGCGGGGAAAATCGGTTATTATTGTCTTTGAGGGATGGAGAGGGTCAGGTATTTCTCAGGTTATCAATAAACTGCTCCATGCATTTGATCCTCGTGGAGTCAGAGTGTATGCAACCGATGATCCTGATGATGTCGAACGGGATCACACCATGATGTGGAGGTTTTGGACTAAAGTCCCTCCTTATGGGCAGATTGCGATCTTTGATCGGAGCTGGTATACCTCAATGATGATCGAGCAGTTTGATCGTTCCCACATGGATGAGTTACCTCCTGATTGTCTGTCTGACATCATTGGGTTTGAAGAGCAGATTACCGGTGACGGAAATCTCATCATAAAGTTTTTCCTTCATATCAGTAGGCAGGAACAAAAGAAACGCCTCTCTGACCTTGAAGATGATCCGTTCACCTATCAGACCCGATATCTCCGCCGAAAAGAGGGGATCTATCAGTACGGCCAGTACCTGCCGGTCATTGAAAAGATGCTGATGAAGACCGATCTGCCTGCAAGTCCCTGGGTGATCGTTGAGGCTGAGCAGATCAAGTATGCTC
>NZ_JAJRBM010000004.1 GCF_028679455.1 Methanospirillum sp.
CGACCACACTCTCAACCATCCTGAATACCCTGATTACCATTCGTGTTCCTGAAATTATTTTGGTACAGTTACAGAATCTCCGATATTATCTTGATGACGTTGCTGCAGCGATGATTGTTTTTCAGATTCAGGGCCAACTGGCAGGAAATGGGTATATTATTATTCATATTCCTAAAGACTCCATTACCCGGCTGACCAGTATCATGCTTGGTCAGAATGCTTCAGAACGGGAGATTGATGATATGGATGAGAGTGCCCTTCATGAGATCGGGAATATCATGACCTCATCATTCCTTGATGCCTGTGCGACGTTGCTCTCTATCATCATGATTCCATCTCCTCCATCAATGGTAATCGATATGCCACATGCAGCGCTCCAGTCAATAATTGCAACGCAGGAGATCGATGATAATGTGGATGAAGTGGTGCTCTTTAAGACTGAGTTGATGTGTGCTGAGTATCAGATTTCTGCGAACATTATTCTGCTTCCAAGCAAAGGATTGCTTTCAGAACTATTTGCACGAATGGATAATGTAATTTCCACCTCCGGATAAGTCCCTTCAGGATGTAGTATGACAACATCACCGGTATTAACGCGGGACCAGAAGGATCTGGTTATCATCGGCATTGGTGAGTGGTCAGTGGGAAATGCAGTGATGACTTCTATCGGTCTTGGTTCATGTGTAGGATTAATCCTTCATGATGATGAGCGTAAGATCGGTGGTCTGGCTCATGTCATGCTTCCCAAATCAAGTGGGAAACCCGGAGAGCGTGAAGGAAAATATGCTGATACTGCAGTTATGGTTCTTTTAAAGGATCTTGCAGCGAAAGGATCGAAGGGTTGTTCTCTGAAGGCTAAACTCGCAGGAGGAGCCTCGATGTTCCAGAATTTTTCTGGAAATCTCAATATTGGTGAACGAAATGTTGATGCCCTCCGGGAATTACTGAAAGCGAATTCTATTCCCATCATCAGGGAAGATATCGGGGGAACGGTTGGCCGAACCATCACATACTATCCAAAAGAGGGTGGCAGGCTGATTATCCGCCAAGCTGATGGTGCTACCAGGGAAATTTAGCTATTTTTTTATTACCCGAAAATATTCTGAAATTATTGTCCCTGAGCTGAATCCTCGATGATCTTCTCGAGCATTCGGACAATCTCCTGAAGAACCGGGGGATTGGGAAGCATAAATATGTTGAGATTAAGTTCGTGCTCATCACAGATGAGTTCAGTTTTGAAGAAAACAACATTATCGTAGAGAATATTGCTCTCCTTAATAATGAGGTCGAAGACATTTTTTGGGAGATCAAATATAGTACGGGGAGGTGAGGGAAGCATGATGATCCCAAGCAACTCTGCAGTTCCATCCAGAAATGCCGACACCATGATGTTACCTATCTCGGTGATGGCACTCTCATCCATCTCATTGAGTTCCCTGCTTGGATCAACAGGCATCCCCAACATAATACTGGTCATAAGTACTACTGATTCCCGGGGAACGTGAAGGATGACATATCCGGCTTTTGCCATCTGTCCTTCCATGGTGAAGATACCCATGGCAGAATTTTCCTGAATAATTTCCTTATTGATATGCTCAAAATCAGTAATACTGATTTCAGGAACATTCAGCATGATTGGCGTGTTTAGCATGGTGGAGAGAGTGGTAGCTGCATGGGATGCTCCAATATTTCCGAGTTCTCTCAAAGCATCTTTCTGGTTTTCATTAAGATCTACCCTGATTCCACTGGGTTTTACTGCAGTCATTTGATTATTCTCTCCACTTAAAGGCGCTTGGCCGGTATAGGGGATCTGATCCTGTTCAGCCTGGGGTTGTTCTGGTTGTGCAGAATCACTCTCACCAGCAATATCATCCTGGTACTGCATCAATATGCTGTTTACGATATCATCACTGCCGAGAGATGGTGATTTACCGGGTACAGATACAGGGGCTTGTGGTGGTTCAGGAGTTTTGAGCTCTGGAATTTCTGCTTCAGGCTGTGGACTATCAACAGGTAATTCCTTTTCTGATGGCTTTGCCGTTCCCATCAGATCACTGTACTGATCAAGAATGGAACGAATTACGTCATCATCGGTTTTTGGTTTATCAGATTCCGTTCTTCCCTCTGATCCTGCTCCCGTTGAGGATACTGCATTTGGAGTATTAACAATGTGATCTGCTGATTTCGGTGCCGGAACAGGTATATGCTCTTTTTCTTCCTGCCTGACATCATGAATGTCATCTGTAGGGGGTGATCGGACTCGTGTCTTTGATTCGCGATCTTCTGATTCCAGATACCGACTATCGTTGGACATACCCCTGCATTGATCCAGATGTTCCTGTGCAACCGGATCTTTGGGAAAAATATCCAGCGCATCGGTGAAGGCACCTACCGCTGATGCATATTCTTTGAGTTCTTCATAACTCAAGCCGATCTTGATGTGCGGCTCGATAAAGTCCGGATGAATGCTGCTTGCCTGTTTGAAATATTGAATTGCAGCATAATAGTTACCCTGTTTCATCTGCAGGTTTCCCCATTCAAGGTATCTGAGGAAGAGTTCCTCCCCTGGCCCTCCCCTTCCCTGCCCTGATGAACCAGGTCTTGTACCCTTATCCGGACTCATCAGAAGACTCAGGTTCTTCTTGGCAACCTGGTTATCTGGATCAATGTCCAAAGCAGTGATGAAACATTTCTGAGCATGGGAGAATCGTCCCATTTTTGCATATACATACCCCAGATTAGTTATTGCAATGATATTTCCCGGGTCTGTGGTATATGCCCGTCTGAAGTAGGTAGAGGCCCGCTCATAATCACGCCTGAGGAGAGCATCTTCCCCACGCCTGAGGAGGCTTTTCAGTTCACGACCTTTAGCGGTGTCCTTGTTCACTCAATTCCCCATCCCAAACTGATAATATCAGGTTTCTGTCCTGTATCAAAACCCTGATATTAGAAATATTCTGCGTATAGATTAAATATATTACGTAATTGTCTTCTTTCAGTTGAGGACTGCCTATGAGAGATTATTCCATAACAAAAACAGCTGCAGCGATAACCGTTGTCCACTTCCCTGATACATCTCCTTTTGCTGACTGACAGATGTGGGATGTCTCGATGATCTTTCCACTTGCTTTATAGATTTGTTCCCGCTCCTGCCATGCAGTATCCGGATCAAACTCGATGCCCAGCGTGGTTGCAAGCATCGTAGCAGCGAGGTCTTCGGCGTA
>NZ_JAJRBM010000338.1 GCF_028679455.1 Methanospirillum sp.
CTGATGGGAATGAGCAGGTTGATTCCATGATCCATCTGGTAGATGATCAGAAGGAACATCAAATCATGGTTAATATGGGAGGATGATGAGGTGAAAAGTTCTCATCATTCAACACCAGATACCTGATATAAAACGTTTCCTCGGGTGGTATTTATCATGCAGAGCAGATAATCGCTCCTGACACCAGGAAATCCCCCGGAAAGCGCTGAATATTATATCCCTACCCAACATTTCAAAATTTGAAACCTGGAAATAGTTTTTTAAGGAGCAGGAACAGGTTCCTATCTAGATATTTCCGTTGTACCATATGAGTAGCCATACCGGATTCTCAATAGATACGGGACTGATTTCTCAATCACCTCGCTAGAATTTCCGGTGAGATCAGGTCTGGTGTTCGATCAATTATGAGTACCACATGATAAGGTGACAGAACCGAATCAAGACCCAACGATTCAACATCTCCATATCAGTCAATTAGAGCGAGTCAATCAGCACCGAACCACTCAAACTACGAATATCCTTTCATAACCGGAGATGAATGCCTACCAAGAGAGACACGATGAAAAAAGGAGATCCCGACAGGGGGGATGAGGGAAGTTTACTGCAGGAAGTGGCAATCGAAAAACTCAACAATTCTCCAAAGATTCAGGAATCGATACCCGGAAAAACCTCGGAAGAACGGATGTATGATCTGCAGGTACATCAGGTTGAACTTGAGATACAGGCTGAGGAACTCAGGCAGGCCCATCTTACCGTTGAGGAGTCCCGTGACCAGTATCTTGACCTGTACGAGTTCGCTCCGGTTGGATATATCACGCTCTCAAATACGGCAATAATCTCTCAGGCCAATCTCACTGCGGCAACACTTCTCCGTGTCGACCGGAAAAACCTGATTCATACCCGCTTTCGAACCTGGATAGATTCACAGGACAGAGATATCTGGGATCGCTATATGGCGAATCTCCTGCGAACCGATACAAAACTCACTATTACCTGCAGGCTCAAGCGTAATGATGGAACCGTCTTCCCTGCCAGGTTGGAGAGCATAAATCTCATCAGAAATTCTCATAATCAATCGATCCGGGTAGCGATCAGTGATATTTCTGATCTGAAAAAGACAGAAAACGAGTTGAAAGCAAGTCAGGACCGCTTCAGGCTTGCGATACAAAATGCTCACGTATCAGTTGCTATCCAGGACACGGACCTAATTTTTCAATGGGGATATAATCAGCAGATCATGCAGAATGAAGAGATCAAAGGAAAGAAGGATACGGATCTTTTCACTCAGGAAGATGCACACCATCTGATTGATCTCAAACGAAGGGTTCTTGAAACCGGGAATGAAGTCCATGAAAAAATATGGATGAACATTCAGGGGAGAAGAATGTTTCTTGAACTCAATCTGCAACCCATACGTGACGATAAAGGACGCATCACCGGTATTGGGACTGCTACCCTTGATCTCACCGAACAAAAACTGATTGAAGACGCACTGCGACACAGCGAGGAGAATCTACAGCGGACTCAGGAGATACTGGAGGCAGTAACGAAAGGGACTGAAGTACTCATCGCTGCACAAGACATACATTTTTGCTATATTTTTTTCAATCAGGCGTATAAAGAGGAGATGAAACGACGGACTGGGAA
The DNA here is from genome assembly GCF_028679455.1 of Methanospirillum sp. GTDB lineage: Archaea > Halobacteriota > Methanomicrobia > Methanomicrobiales > Methanospirillaceae > Methanospirillum. The sequence continues at coordinate 1,648 of NZ_JAJRBM010000338.1, forward strand.
AGATCTGGCGTTAGGCTCCAGCATGATAGACATATTTGAGGGAGAACCTCAGGGAAATACGGTGCAGGAATGGAGACGTGTGCTTCAGGGTGATAATGTAAATTTGGAGGTTGAATTTGGGGAACCAGGTAAGAACCGCAGAGTCTATCATGTTCTATATACTCCAATCAGGGATGCCCAGGGTACGATCATCGGTGCGGGAGAAGTTGCATATGATGTCACCACCCAGGTGTTGATGGATGAAGAGTTGCGGGAGACAAAGGATTATCAGGATAACCTCATTACCTACGCCAACGCTCCCATTATTGTATGGGACCCGAAATTCAGAATAACCCTATTCAACCGTGCATTCGAACAACTAACCGGGAGAACTGCTCATGACGTTATCGGAAAGCAACTTGATATGCTGTTTCATGAACGGTATCTTGCTTCGGTAATGGAGCTCATCAAAAGAACGAAAGAAGGCGAACGATGGGAAAGTGTCGAGATTCCAATTCTACATAAAAATGGTGATATCAGAACTGTACTCTGGAATTCGGCATCTATTTTTGGATCTGACGGAAAAACCATCGTTTCAACCATCGCCCAGGGGCAGGATATCACTGACCGGAAAAAAAATGAATCTGAATTCAGACTCCGGGCTACCGAATATGAGAAACTGAATGAAACATTAAATGAGGAGATCAGGCAACGCACACGAGCAGATACCGCCCTGAAAAAAACCCTTTCTCTCCTGCATGCATCACTTGAATCAACCGCAGACGGCATCTTTGTAATTGATCATCGGGGAAATATTTCGAGTTATAATCAGAATTTTGCATCCATGTGGAATATTCCCCGGAATATTCTGGAGTCTGGAGAAGCTCATAAGGTCCTGGACTTAATTCTACCACAAATTAAAACACCTGAAAAATTTGCAGACACCATTACCAATTTTCATTCACATCCAACCCGTGAAAGCTTTGATATGATCGAATTTATCGACGGGAAAATCTTTGAGCGATATTCAAAACCCCAGAATATCGGTGATATCGTGGTTGGGAGAGTCTGGAGTTTTCGTGATATTACCGATCGGAAACGTGCAGAGAGAAAACTGGTATCCTCATTACAGGAAAAAGAAGTCCTTCTTCGGGAGATCCACCACCGGGTCAAGAATAATCTCCAGTTGATATCAGGTCTGCTGGATATGACCCGGATGCGGACAGAAGATGAATCAATCTACAGTATTCTGACCGATATGATGCTCAAGATTCAGACCATGGCTCAGATCCATACCCGACTCTATGAAAGCAAGCAGTTTGGCAAGATCAATATCACGGATCAGATCCGGGATCAGTCAAAAGCATTATCAAATATATATTCCAAAGAAGGGCATGAGATCACCTGCGAAATTCAACCAAATGAAGTTTTTCTTCCGGTAGACCTGGCACTTCCCTCTGCCCTGGTAGTAAACGAGATTCTCTCGAATGCATATAAACATGCTTTTACCGGTAGAGAGAAGGGAACAATTGACATATCGGTGGGAGAGATGGATGGAAGTATCCGGATTTCGATTCATGACAATGGTATCGGGATACCAGATCCAGAAGAGATCAGTCGTTCAAACAGTCTCGGGGTAAAGTTAATCAGGACCCTGGTTCAGCATCAACTCAAAGGTTCCCTGAGTATTACCAGTGTTCAGGGGACTCAGGTTTTGGTAGAATTCCCATATATCGCAAAGGGATAATTATCCATGTCTAAAATTCTCATCGTTGATGATGAAGCAATCATCACCATGCAACTTGAAGAGCGCCTCAGTACAATGGGATACGAGGTAGCAGGGATGGCTGCTTGTGGTGAAGAGAGCATCGGGAAAGCGAGACGGCTGGGACCTGATCTAATTCTGATGGATATCGTGATGCCGGGAAAGATAAATGGCATTGAAGCAGCGAGAATCATCACCACTGAATTGAATATACCGGTTGTTTTTATCACGGCATATGCAGATGATGCCATCATCGCAAAAGCGAAGAGTGTACGACCCTACGGGTATATTGTCAAACCCTTCAATGAACTGGAGATAAAAGCCGCTATTGAAGTTGCATTATTTCGTAGAGCAGCAGAGCAGGAAGAACAGAGATCAATCCAACCAATTCACCGGAAAATTTCTTCATCGCCTGGTGCCGGCCAGATTGATGGAGACGATCTGACCTATCTGGACCAACCCGAGATAAAAACCGTGTTACTTGAAGATATCTTCACTGATATCATGCTCTTTTTGTATACGGATCAGGCTGAGAAAGATCCCATCTTTAAATTTGCATTAGAAGAAGGGATAAAGAAAGGTGGACGCAATCTGTTTGCATACTCTCATTCTACGCTCCAGAAATACTTTCCCAAAGAGATCCAAAAACACGAACTGTATATCCACCGGATAAAAACTCATGAACTCTATACGCTTCTGTCGATTCTGGAAAAATGTACCGACTCGCTTCTCTATGAAGGTACAAAAGATACACTCCAGATCCTGATTGATTTTTCAGAAACCGAAGAATTTGATGAGATCATTGCCATCAAAAATCTGCTCCTTGATAAAAAGAAAAGTGGGACCCTCATATCAGGGATGATCGCCCTCAATATCGGAAAAATTGATCATACACTGATTAAAATCCTCGCAGAGGGGATCTCCAGAATCATTGTGTCTACCGGCAATGAAACGACCCTTTCATTTGCCCACCACACCTATCCGATCGATTCTCTCTCGGTTGTTCCCCAATCTACCATCGATGATGTAGTGAAAAAATTACTTGAGCCGGTAGTCCTGTCTCTTCTGGATAAACCGGTATCAGGATATGATATCGTTCACGAGATTCATAACCGGTATCAGGTTTTAATTCCTCAGGCACGGGTGTACACCCTCCTTCATGATCTGCTGTACAATGGGTATCTTGAGATACGGATTTCAGGGAAATCAAAGTTATATTGTCCAACTGAAAAAGGAAGAATCCACATCAGTCAGAAGCTCAATGATTTCAAAAAAGTGTTTGGGCATATACTGGGTGGAGGAAACGAATTACCCACGGAAAACACCGATACCAGGATCTGACGAGCAGACCAGTCTCACCAGATCCACTGAAATAATTCAAGACTCATCTGAGTTCAAACGGATACCGGTTCACTTTATGCTACCTTCATGGTGGATCTAAAAAATGAAACACGATTTGTAACATGCAGTCAGGTTTATCTCGTTTCATATGGTGGAATAAATAGGTACAAGGGTACCTACAAGAGGAGAAACTACCCCATTGAGAACAATACATGAACTCGTCTGACCAGGTGAATACTGACATATCAATCCTACAGATTGTCACCCTCCAGATGCATTAGAAAGATCTCACCATACAAAATAGGAGGTTTTTCTCTGGAACTCACCATGATTTCCAAGATACAATACCCGGGATAATCATCATGCTCAGGTCAGCATTGAGTACTGCATTGCCATTTCTCCAATAATAGGTTACATGTCAGTTTCAATCGGGTAGTTCTCCTCCTGTTTGTTTTTTGATAGGTGGTACACCTACCAGAACTGAAATGATGTAACTAAAAAATATGCAGTATGGTACCAACTATTTGATGTTGATACACATTACCGGGAAGTTTGGAATATATGAAACCTGTCACTATAACTGAGCCTGCTACAACACTCATAGATGAAGAGATATCTCTTCGGATCCTTACGAATCTGCCAGGTATAGATGAAGAAAAGATCAGGATTGATCTTGAAAATAATGCTTCATTGATTACCATAACAGCATCAGGTACCAGAGTTCAGTATCAGAAAAAAATTGTTATCCCCTACGACGTACGATTTCTGAAAAAGCGGTTTTCGGATGGGGTTCTTGAAATAATACTTGAAAAAACACTCACAAAATCCATCATCGAAACTATCTGAACAAGCCCTCTTCTATCACTAAAATCTATTACAGATTTTGTTTTAAAATTTGCATTTTGCCAACAATTCTATACAAATCATCATTCCATATCGATGGTATGGATCTTCCTGACCTGGTTGGAACATCCCGGATCTGATTTTCAGGAACATTGTACTCCACTCTATCGGGAATTCGTACGGGTGATACCAATGCAAGTAAAAATTGACCGCAAAGAATGCACCAGTTGTGGATCATGCTGGGATACCTGCCCAGGACTGTTTGAAGAGAACAAGAACGACTCGTTCAGTCAGATAATCGAACATTACAGAATCCATGGAAGCATCGCTGAAGGTATACCCGCACCTGAATTTGAAGATTGTGCAGCCGAGGCATCTGACAGTTGTCCGGTTCAGATAATTGAGATTACTGAATAATTTTCAGAGGTCCTGATTATCCGAAATCGGACACCCCGGGTTGCTAACATGTAACCGTTATTTGCCATAATCCTATTCTAAATTATCGGCTCTATAACAAAAATAATAGTAAAATGGGATTATTCTGCTATTTTTCCGGAGACCAGATATTGGATACACTATCAATGTTTTTACCCTTCACTATCCATAAACCAAGGATGAAAATAATCATTACTATGGCCAATCCAATCATAGAAATGACATCCTCTTCACTAAAACCTTGTGTTATCAATAAGATAAAATGACGGACAATAGCAGTCAGACCAATAATTAAAATCAGTTTGATATCAATATTCCCACATTTCAGTTCTTTTACAGTAATATACAGTTCAACAATGATTACCGTTAATAGTGCGGTGCTAATTATTCCTAATATGCCCGCATCTGATATCGGGCCGTGTATTCCAAGTAGTAATGTACCAATTGATAGATATACGAGGACTAAATTAAGAATTCCAATGAAAATAAATGATATCATGGAGAAGAAGATTAATAATACCATGGAGTAATCGATCCAACTGATATCCTCGGGTTTTAAATTTTTTATCAAGTCCATCGGTTTAATTCTGTTGCCTCCTGTTTCTTCATGTGACCCGTGAATAAAGAAGTACCGGTGATTTACAGTTTTTGATTTAGGACTGTCCAATGAAGCAAAATTTATTGGACAACCTCACAGAACTCCCTCAAATTATCCATACAATTGTAATATTAACGCCTGACATACGAAATCCCCACACCATATAATATCATTGGAGAATAATATTTTCACACAACAGTTCACAATTACAATTATTTACTAGCACAACCAATATGTGGATGTAGATGATCAGTCAGGAAGAGAGTCTCCAGGATGTTGCTGCAACTGATATTATGAGTCTGATAATTGATGTTCATACCATTATGATGCTCACAGCTCCAAATATTACAGGAATGCAGGAAGCAAAACTTCGCCTTCTTGGTATTCTGGAAATGACAGGGTTACAATCGATGACGGAGTTATGTAACCAGATGTTCATTTCAAAGCCCTACATGACCAGACTGGTAGATAGCCTGGTATCAGAAGGGTCAGTTGAACGACAACCCGATGTGAAAGATAGAAGAGTAATAAACATCTCTATGACAGACGAAGGGAGGGAATACCTTCGTAATATGCTCAAGGGATTAAGAAATCACATGATATCCTTTCTTTCAGGATTTTCTTCCTCTGATCTCGAAACAATTTGTAATGCCAGTGCAGAAATACATGCAACGTTTTCAAAAAATCCCAGTATTAGTAATCAGGGAACCTGGTCATTCTACACTTCACTGAATCAGAACAAATCTGAGTGAAATCATGGCCATTAAGGCCGAATAAAGACGGACGGCCCGGATCATGAGCGTTCCCTGCCTACCGGGCATTACCAATAATCCCTCTCAAAGGTATCCACCCCACCTTCGAAGTACGGGCGGAAATAATATGAGACCATTAGTATGATAATCACACATTTGCAAAAAGCATTTCTTATTGCGGGCATAGCCCTTCTCACTGTATCGATGATAACATCCCCGGCCCTTGCTGGAACGAAGTATTTGACCGGATCTCCGGATCTTACAGTCACAATTGTTGGAAACAACGAATTTGTACCGGGTACAACAGTAACACTTCAGATCCAGGTACAGAATTCAGGATTAAACGAGATCAAGTTTGTACAGACAGGAATCGTAGACACTGATGACATTCCCAGCACTGCGAAGATGGTGACCGTCTCCCTTCTGCCCGGTAACAGTCCTGCCCTGATCAAATCAGATCCACAGATGATCGGGGACATCAAAGGTTCAGAGAGTGTTCCTGCAACATTTGAGATCTTAGTCCCAGATGATGCAAAGGCCGGTGAGTATATGCTTCCGGTTGAACTGAACTATACGTACCTGCAAAATGCCGAACAACAGGGAACAGACAGTATCACCTACCGGTATGCTGAGAAGAGGGTAACCTTTAATCTGCCATTCATTGTTCAGTCTGCAATAACCTTGCAGATTGCTGACGTAAAAACCGAGAATATAAATGCAGGAGGTTCCGGGTACATCATACTCACCCTGAAAAATACCGGAACTGATACTGGTGAAAATGCCGTTGCAAATCTGAGCAGAAGCGGGAACTCCCCGATTGTTCCGGTCTCAAGCAGCGTATTTTTGGGAACATTTGCGCCAAATACGACCGCAACCGCCAAGTACAAAGTCAGTGTATCAAAAGATGCAGAGCCACAGGACTACCCGGTTACCGTATCAGTAGTATATGACAATACGGATGGAGAGACCGTTGTCACCCCGGACCAGAAGATAGGTGTCCCGGTAGGTTCTGATGTTGAATTTACCATTATCAGTGCAAATCCTGAACTGAATCCTGGGAAAAAGAGTTTCATCCAGGTGACCTACCGGAATGACGGGTCGATCCCGGTGTACGGGGCAGAAGTGCGAATCAGCGCAGTGGATCCCTTCACCAGTGCTGATGACCTCTCATACCTGGGAGATATACAGCCAGGAGAGAGTAAAGTTGCCAGATTCGGACTTACAGTCGATGCAACCGCTGATACCAAAATCTACGGGCTTGATTCAGAGGTAAAGTACCGTGATGCCCTGGATGATAGTCATGTATCAGATACGGTTAAGGTCCCGATTGATGTGGTTTCAAAAGAGGGATTTGCTGCACTCTTGTTTAACCCGGTAGTAATCGGATTGATTCTGGTAATCATTCTGGGTGGTGCATATTTCATCTACGAGTACAGACGAAAACAACAGACTCAGTAAAACTGACGAGGTAACATATCGATCATGCATTCAATTTTTTCCAGTATCGCTGATCTCATCGTTCAGAGGCCCGGGATCATCTCAAAGATCATCCTGGTCCTCATGGTGATATCCCTGTTTGGGATGACCATGGTTTCAATGCAGACCGGAACCGAAACCTACATGGATGTGAACTCACCGGAAGGAGTTCTGATTGAACATTACACTGAAACATTTTCGAAAGAGACCGTAATCCTTCTTGTCGAATCCGGTGATTCCACAAGTCCTGAACTTCTTCAATATATCGATTCACTCAAAGAACCACTGGAAAACCTTCAGTACGTGACTTCGGTATCAAGTATAACGGATATAATCAAATCTCTCAATAACGGTGTTCTTCCCTCCTCATCCGGAGAGATGGATGAGGTGCTTGCTAAGGTCCCTGATAATGTAATGAATGTGTACGTTCCATCAGGGATGCTGAACATGGGGACAATCGGCCTTGAGGCAGGATTATCAGAAGAGCAGAAATCAAGTGCCCTTTCAAACCTCAAGAGGTTTATTGAGAGTACAAATACTCCTCCCGGTATTTCGGTCAAACTGACAGGTTCAGCTGCATTCGAAGAGGAAATGGGTGCCGCGATGGGAGAATCAATGGGCACACTCATTCTGGCAGCACTCGTGCTCATGGTCATTGTTATGGGGCTGCTCTTTGGATATGTAAATCACCGGTTCCTCCCGGTAGTCATCGTTACCGCGGGACTTATCTTTACATTTGGTTTCATCGGCCTTGTTGGATATAAGATCAGTATGGCCGTCATTGCGGCGTTTCCAGTCATGATAGGACTTGGTATCGATTACGCCATTCAGTTTCATTCACGCCTTGAGGAAGAAGCGAGGGATCATCCACTACACGAAGCAATTCATACTACGATAACCAAGACCGGTCCTGCGGTGATGTATGCCATGCTTGCAACATCCATGGGATTTGTTGCCATGTACATCTCTCCGGTTCCGATGATGCAAGGGTTCGGCCTCGTCAGTATCATCGGTGTAGTGACCTGTTACATTACGTCACTTATCGGAATTCCCCTAATCGCGGTTCTCATTAATTACAAGGCAAAAGGGCACGGGATTTCAAAACAAGCAGCCATTGTTGATTCGGGGCTCTCAAAAACCGCGGTATGGGTTGCAAAACGACCCGTCCCCGTTCTCATGCTCGTGCTCTTTGTTGCGTTTGTCGGTATTCAACTAGATACCCGTATTCCGGTGAATACCGATGAAAATTCGTTCGTGCCTCCTGATATGCCTTCGAAAACCACGCTGGATAAGGTGACCCGGACGATCGGTTCTACTGATACTGCTCCGATTGTAATCCATGGATCAGATGCCCTCACTCTCGATTCGGTGAAATGGATGAAAGATTTTACTGATTTAGAGGTACGGACACGATCAAAAATTACTCAGGGAACCAGTATCGCGGATTACGTAATTACCTATAACAATGGGATGATGCCACAGACACAGAGTGAACTGGATGCGGTTTTGAATACAATTCCGGAGGACATCAGAAGTTCGTATGTGAACGGGAACAACGAGGCAGTTATCCAGTTTAACACAGTGAAGTTAACTACTGAAACCCAGAGCGATCTAAAAATGGATATCGAAGGGGATTTACAGTTGTATCCAGCACCACCAGGGATTAGAACTGATGTTACCGGCAGTTTTGCGATGTTTACAAACCTGGTGAATGATATTGTCGAGAGTAAAGAACTTATCACTTATACCGGGTTCGTCTTGGTTGCGCTGTTCCTGGCATTTGTGTACCGGAATATCAATGCAATAACCCCGATTGTGCCAATTGCCGCCGTGGTAGGATGGAATGCAGTTGCCATGTATATTCTGGGTATTGACTATAACGTCATGACCGCATGCCTGGGTTCGATGACCATCGGGGTAGCCGCCGAATATACCATTCTCGTAATGGAGCGATACATTGAGGAAAAAGAGAAAACTCCTGATGTTATTGAAGCACTGAAGAATAGTGTGAGCAAGATTGGTTCTGCCATCATGGTATCAGGATTTGCAACCTTTTTCGGGTTCTCAGCGCTGATCCTCTCGACCTTCCCTATCATCTCCAACTTCGGTCTCACGACCATTATTGCCGTGCTCTTTTCATTGATAGGAGCGATTGCAATCATGCCAGCAATTCTCTCCCTCGTCGATAAGGTCATTCATGGCGTGGAAGAACTGGAAGAGGAGGTATTGCATTATCCCCATTCTCACCAAAAATAAAAAATAAATGTATGACCATGATCTCTTTGAGATATGGTTATCGAAAACTCGACAGACCCATTTGAAACCATGAAGTACCTGAATAATACTCTGATGAATTATTCTTCCCTTAAATCACATCTAAAAGGAGATGTCAGGGATTTGGTACTCTCTCCGGTACCCGGTTCTCTACCTGTGTCAGGTTTTGTCCATCGGCAAACATAAGATGTACCGACTTTTTTGGAACTGTTGATCCATTCTCATAAGAGATAGTACCAGTTACTCCCTGGTATTCATGTACCTGATCTATCCCCTCTCTGATGTCTGCTCCAGACTGGATATACCCCGCTGCATTCGCCACAATCATGACCGTATCATAGCCAAGTCCGGCAAATGGTGTAGGGTCAGTTCCATATTCGATCCTGTATTCAGTAATAAAATCCTGAACTTCCAGAGAGAGATTATGTTCACCAAACCATGCATGAGTAGTGTAGTAGACATCTCCGTTGGTATCAAGAACCGCATCGGTAAGATTCTTCGTATCATACGAATCACCGCCAAATATCGGAGTTGCAGTCGTTCCACTATGAACCTGTCGTACCACAGCAGGTGCATCTTCAGGCCCAAACGCTAGATAATAAAAATCGGGTTGATCTCTCGAAGAGAGAGTGGTAAGAAGAGATGAGAGATCGGTCTTTGTGTTCAACGATATAGTAGCAATGACCTCACCTCCCAATTCTTTAAACCGTTCTGAAAAGTATTGCGCAAGAAGGGTGGTGTATTGCATATCCGCATCATAGATAACCGAAACTGAGTGATATGAGAGGTTTTTATACGCATACTCAGCAGCAAGAGAGCCCTGGGCGTTATCGCTGAAACATGTCAGATAGAGATACCCAGGCATTTCCTTCGGGAGCCTGGGGGAAGAGGCCCCAGAGGTTATAATGGGGACGTGATGGCTCGCTGCAACTTTCGCTGCAGGAAGAACCATATCTGTATCTGATAGTCCGATCAGCACAGAAACAGACTCATTTACAATAAGATCTTCAGCCTCTTTCCCTATGGTTTCCGGATCTGATGCCCCATCCCTCATGATAACATCGACCAAAACTCCATTGATACCTCCCTTTTTGGTTATGATCCTCTCTGCGATGAGGGCACCTTGAGAAGAGGGAACGTCGAGTGTCGCCTGGGATCCATTCAGGTTATAGATCGCCCCGATCTTCAATATGCCAGAACTCACATTACCATTTTGATCTGCCAATCCAATATGGCTGCAAAGGTAGAAAAGTACGAGGATACATAATGAGATGTTCCATTGATTCATATAGGATCACTCGTTTGTAATCGAATAAAAATATCGTGCCAAATCATATCCCGATTTAGAGACTATCAAAGTATGAACCTATGAAGAGTAAATACCTGAACGTTCTCTCATGAGTCTTTGAATATAATTTATGCGTAACTATTCAGCCCCTCTCAGCGCTCCCAACTGATTTATCGTAATTTCTTCTAAAAAATCGCTTATTTGCCTGAACAACCAGAGAAATACCGAAAGATCTTAGTATAATGAGAGTAAAC
>NZ_JAJRBM010000339.1 GCF_028679455.1 Methanospirillum sp.
CTCAGAACATTCTTCCGGGTGTAATCTTTCAGAGACTCTGTGATCAGCTTGCCATCTACTCCATAATATTGGACTCTTTCAGCAACTATTGATACCTCAACATCCTTCACAACATATTTTCGTGAATTCGGGGGCTCTGGTGGGTCAGGAGGTGGATGAGGTGGTTCTCCTCCCCCAGTACCTCCTGATCCAGTACCGGGAATGAAATCAGGGTCAGGTATCGGATCTCCATCAAATTCCGGGTCTGCAAACCGCTCTGTAGCTTTCCTGAAATCAATGATGGTGAAGAAGTACTTATCATATTCTTCATTTATCCGAGTACCTCTCCCTATGATCTGTTTGAACTCAATCATTGACTCGATGCTTTTATCCAGTGCTATTACCTTACAGGTTTGAGCATCCACCCCAGTAGACATCAGTTTGCTTGTGGTGGCTATAACCGGGTACTTACTATCTGGCATGATGAAGTTGTCAAGTTCAGCCTTACCTTCGGGTGAGTCCCCTGTGATCCTGACAATATATCGGTCCGATTTGCTAACTTCTTCATTATTTTCATTCACCAGACACGACCTCATCCGCTCTGCATGATCGATATTTTCACAGAACACAATGGTCTTGTCATACGGATTGGTCTTTTTCAGGAAGTCAGATACCTTCTTTGCAACTATTTCGGTCCGTTTTGTCAGGATCAGATTGTTGTCAAAGTCCTTCTGGTAGTATATCCGGTCTTTTATCTCCTGACCATAGAGATCCTTTTTCCCCTTTTCAGGTCTCCATCCTGCAAGGTCTTTATCTAAATCAATCCTGATGACCCTATATGGGGCAAGGAAGCCATCATCTATCCCCTGTTTCAGGGAATATGTGTAAATAGGCTCACCAAAGTAATGGGTGTTACTGACTTCTTTGGTTTCCTTAGGTGTTGCAGTGAGACCAATTTGCGTAGCTGATGTAAAGTATTCCAATATCTCCCGCCATGCTGCATCATCAGCAGCACTCCCTCGATGACACTCATCAACCACTACTAGATCAAAGAAGTCTGGGGAAAATTCCTTGTAGATATTCTGGATATCTTCAGTACCAGTAACAGCCTGATAGAGGGAAAGGTAAATCTCGTAACTCTTGTCAATGTTCCTGTTCTGAATTTTCGTCATTGCCTTTCCAAACGGCTTGAAATCGTTTGTCTTCGTCTGGTCGACAAGGATATTCCGATCAGCAAGGAAAAGGATCCGTTTGGCAGTACCGGCCTTCCAGAGTCTCCAGATTATCTGAAATGCCGTATAGGTCTTGCCCGTACCGGTAGCCATAACAAGAAGGATTCTACTCTGTTTTTTAACAATGGCCTCTATTGTCCGATTGATAGCAATAACCTGATAATATCGTGGGCTTTTCCCAGACCCATCATCATAATAATCCTGAGTGACTATCTTTGAAGATTCGGGGGTAATCTCTTTCCATACACAGTATTGATGCCAAAGAACGTCTGGTGATGGGAATGAAGAGAGTGCAATTTCCTGCTCAATTACCTCTCCCTGACCTGTCTTGTTGTGATAAAGGAATGCATCGCCATTTGAACTGAAAACAAAGGGTACGTCAATTAGGCCCGCATATCCAAGAGCCTGCTGCATTCCAGCTCCCACACTATGATTGTTATCCTTTGCTTCTATGATTGCTATTGGGATATTGGGTTTATAATATAGGATATAATCAGCAACCCGTCTCTCTGCACGTCTCGGTTTTGATCCGGTCGTGACTATGACCCTCCCTTTGGTAATATTTACTTCTTCCCGAATCTGTGTGAGACGATGCCAACCTGCCTGTTCTATGGCTGGAGTAATATATTTGGTACAGATATCACGTTCTGATAGGGATTTCTTGTTGATACCTGTCACGATATCATCTTCATTGTGGTTGGTTAATAAGTCTGGTCTAATCACCCTAAAATATTCCGTTTTTACCGTATCAGAATCAGATTTGTGTATCTATTCACTCAGTCAACTTTGAATTCGGCAGACTTTTGCTCATATCTATTTTCCTGCTTAGATCACCCATTCAAGTTGAAAAAAATGACGGTCCAGAATCAGACACTTATGTCTCTCTAATATTAATACCTGAATCAAAAAGAGATAATTAACAAGTAATCCAGCGAGTAATTCAACCTTTATGGAAGTCTAACCATTCTTCAAAATCGGATTTTGGTTTGTTACCACACTTGCTATTCTGTTTGGGTGAAGTAACCCAATGTCTATTAAGTTGATTACTCTGGACATGGTTCGCTCTCAATACACACAGATTCACCATTTTGGCAATTACCTTCACCAGAGAATCATACTCCTCTGGACCCCATTTATATTCAGATTGGCAATTTTTCATCCATTCATATAATTCAGAGTCCTTTTCTTGTTTACTGTTTGAGAGAAAGACCTTTGAACAGTCCTTTTCTATCGAAAAAGAAACTGCATCACTGTCAGAAAAACGTAATGAGCCCATGATAATTGACTCATTAAAGGCAATATTACCTTTAACATTTAAATGATTCATGGTTTCACCCCTTCAACCGGTTTTAGAATCTTCTTTTTCTGTTTTCCCATTTCTGATGGGATTATACTTGCCTCTCGGACCGGTTTTATCGGTTTAATGATAGGTGTGAGCCCCTTCATGTTGTTCCTCCTCCAACAATATGGTTGAGCTCAACCCTCAAGGCTAAGATTTCCTTGTATATCTGCAGGTAGCAGTATCCCATGCAGATATCTACTAAAGCTTTGTACCTATCCACCCGTATACGGTCACGTTCGGGATCACGTATTCTCCCAGATACAGATAACTCCTTCAAATCCATCATAGCCTGTGAGAGGACAGATTCTGCCTGCTCATAGGTAAGTGGTGAGCCATTAAGGACATCATCATTTGATATCATATGGCCCTTAAGGTACACTTAAGAGCATATAAAGGAAGGTCGGAAAAATCTATTTATGGATTATTTATCCAACTGTTTTTCATCAAACCTACAGAGTTCGTGGAAATGACGGTAACAGAATGGATGTTCATTATTTTTCGTTATATAGAGCGGGGAGCATGGACACCCTTGATAAG
>NZ_JAJRBM010000340.1 GCF_028679455.1 Methanospirillum sp.
ATATCTTAAAATCGATATAACTTTCGGTTCACCTAATATTCCAAAATAAGTTCCAATTGCAAGATTTTGTAGAAAAATAAAATGAAAAAAGGACGGTAACTTCAGATCACTGAATACTTACTGAAAATCTTCAAGAATCGCATCTACTTTCGATTTTATAGAGTTTCACAATCCACTATTCGTAAATTATGTGACAACAGGCAACCGTTTGATAAGCATACTTGAATTTTTATTGAACACTGGCCACAACCCAACTGAAGGAATATTGACTGCACCATATTTTCCCAATTCGTTATTCCCGATAATCAAATGTGAACTGTTGTAACGATCCATAATCTCCAGCGCCTTACCCGGCTCCTGATAGACCAATGCTACATCTTTCACTCTTTTTTCTACATCCTCTTTATCTCTGCCCCATTGAGTTTCAACGGTTGGCCATCCTATCACAGCGGGTACCCCGGTAAACGAAGCGATCCGAGCGTAGTAATCATAATCACCTGCAGCCTCAACCACACCGGTAGCAGTTCTATCTGCTTGAAGCAAGGCAATGGCCCGGGCATCTTCAGGCTGAAATAACTCAAGGTATTCTTTCCCATCAAGGCTTAGGACCGGAGAATTAAAGGAAACCGGGGCAACAATTAAAACCAGACAGATAATGAGACAAAACAGAGAACATACCACTTTTTTTTGCATCAATGAAAAAAAAGCCGGTACCTCTGTTCTTCGGAGATAGGACGAAATCATGCCAAGTGAAGCTACCCAGAGCAGGGGCCAAAGAGCAAGACTGATTTTAAATATGGTATTATATCGTGAAAGTGGTTCGAAACTTTCTTGTAGATAGAATAGTTCTGTCAAAATAAAAACAATAAGCCCGTACCCTGCAAAGAGATCATAAAGAGAATGATCAGATCGCATGATCAAATAACAGAGTGGGATAATAAGCAACGCAATACTCCAATACCCACATATTGCTGGAATTAGTCCAATAAAAATAAATAAAGGTCTTTTTTTCATATCATTGAGAATGTAGAGATAAAAGATGATGAGGTACCACCCATGAACTAACAGATACGGTATCAGTTCAGAGGGATGCTGCACAATACCAATCCCCGTAATTGCTTTTGCATGCATGTGAATGAGGTTCGGAACAGCAACAAACAAGCCGGCACACACCAGAAGAAGAATACTCATTATATCCGGGTGATGTACAAATTTTATCCTTTGATTTTCAACAATTGCTTCATTTCGAATCCAAATTATTGCCGCAATGATCAGGCCAAATATCAAGGGGTAATACACAAACACATCCCAACTGTTGATAGATATCAGGGTCCCGGCAGTACAACCAATAAGTATCATTATAATACGACGGCCAGATACTTCCAACTCTTCCCATCTTTGAATGATCAGAACCAGGAGAAATAGCAGAAACAACTGAACTGCGAGTGCATTTACATGGGGATGAGGGATTCCCCACAGAAAATTATACAAGGGGTAGTCATTTCCGGTTTCAGGGATAACGTGAACGCTATTTAGAAGGAGTGTTGTCAAGTTCAGAGACCCGGCAGTAAAAAACCCTACGATCAATGAAGGACGTGGAATAACGAGAAGAATCAATGGAATATATGGAACTTTCGGACAGATCAGGTGGCCGATAGCATAGCAGGATACTGCAGATACACCAAGAACAGTGGGGAGAACCAGATTATAGACGATTGAAGAGGGGACCTGCGAAGTGATTCCAAGGGTGCCAAAGATCCAATGCGAGAAATAGTAATAAATATCAAGATAACCTCCTGCAAAATGGGGATCAAATGGAGGGACGATGGGATTTCTCATTATTGAAGCGATAAATCCCATATCAAGGAATCGTTCGTTACCATATATTGCTGAGTTTTTTATCCGGACAATCATCATTGTAGTGAAGAAAGCCAGAAAGATCAAATCCCACTTTATCTCTTGTGTTATTTCGGATACATGAACCTCATCACGACCATACATAAATCCCAATGCAATTAAAAATGGAAATGATGCCAGCCAGACAGGAATGTGAAATACCCCCAACCACCAACTGATTAAACCAAATAAAAGAATTGAAAGGGTATAAGAAATCGGATAGGAATAAATAGGGATTTGTTTTTTAAGGATCGTCCAAAGTGAAATATGTAGAATGAATAGTAAACCGAGCCACTGAATAACAAAAAGTCCCTGTGTTAACCAATTATACAATTATCCACCCGCTATATGAGATAATTACAAATGTGTATTTTTGAGTTATAATATCGTCAGAGAAAGACAATCTCTTGACTTGAGACCCAAAAAAATTAAAAATAGTCGAATTTGATATGAAAAAACATCAAACACACAAAATTAGAAGCCTGGATGAAGGAAATCCAATTCGGGTGAACTCACACCCCAAAATGGAACAATTCCGTTCACAACTCATCTAATTGCTACATATGAAGATAGACAACAAAAATAATCAACTGGTATTGCTCGTATTGGCTACCTTATAAGGCCGGTGAACCCGGGCCCCGTTATCAGTCAGAAGATCATTGAAACTGACCACGAGACCGGTACTTCCCATCACGTAGGTCAGGTTTGCAGGGGTTGTATTCTTACCTGCCATCGACTGCATGATAAGGAAATTCTCCAGGAGCTGACTCTCCTGACGAACCGGCTGGTGGGAGTCCATGATATAATTTCCAACCCCGGCCATGATCAGACCACCTATGATCAGAAGGATTACAACACCCACTCGTTCGGGTTCAATGTTCATGTTACTTCAGGAGAATGATATTCCCCATCCCCCTCCGCCTCTTTTCGATCAAACCCATACTCTCCAGAATATCAAGACTTCTACTCACATTCGACTTAGAAAGCCCGGTCTTCTCCACAATATCACTTTGGGGGATAAGACCGTCGGCATCAAGAATACTCTGGTAGATAAGTTGTTGATCCTCTTTCAGGGTAGGAAGAACAGCCTCCCATTTACGGCGCCGCTCTTCCAATGGGGAAGGCAGGGGCACTTCAGGCTCATACTCTTTTGAACGGGCCGACTGCGGAGAAACAGTGACATGGATCTGATCATAAAAGAGCAGCGTAAGAGCACTCGCGCAGACTACCAGCGATGCTAAGATGATGATGGCGACATCAGTAATCGTATATACGTCACCAATGTGTTCGGTCTGAATAACAAAATCAGTGCCGGTACTCCATATAACAAGCGGGGTAGGATTCAGGAGTTTTACCCCGAGAAAGAAGACCGCTGCTATTAATATTGCTGCTGCAAGAACCTGCTGTCCATTCAGACCTGGGATATGCATAACTCCACCGATATCTCCTGTACTCAGACGTTACTCATGGGATAACATCAGTCTTTTCAAACAAGGGTAGTTCCCAGAGATAACTCTTCTTCTCACTGGTGATCATCACTGCCGGTTTCTGACCTGACTACTGCAGCTGCTTCGCAGAGCCGTGACAACTTGGCAAACGCCACATCCCACGAAAGCATCCTGAGCCCACAATCTGGATCGAGAATAAGCCGCTCTGCCCCGAGCTCTTCGACTCCGGTCCGAATCCTTGTGATGACAGTCTCTAAGTCTTCGAGTTTTGCCGTTGATGAGTCCACACACCCGTAACCGATGTACTTCCCGTTCAGATCACGAGATGAAAGAGAAGAGAGGTTTTCAGGGTCTACACTTCCTTCAAAGTCAAGCACTTGGACCGGCATTCGGACATAGTCATCGATAATCCTGGTGAGCGGGCCGCAGACATGAAGACAGACCGGCATAGAAACCTGTTGAGCGATCTGCTTGATCGCCGTCCTTCCCAGATCGAGATCCGCCACTCCGGTTGAGAAGATCGGCTCGTCGATCTGAAGCATGGTGATCCCTAATTCCCCCAAGGCGCGCGCTTCAATTGAAAGGGCATCTGCAATATCAGGTATCAGTTCATCACGGGACCGGTAGTTCGGTGTGTTGAGATGGAGCCCGTGAGAGAGGGAAGAGGGGCCGGTCACGACGCCTTTAACATACTGATGCCGAGTCCTTGCATACCTGGTATCTTTAGTGGTTATCGTCTGTCCGGATGGCATCACCTTGCCGATGACATCTTTTCCCCTTATTCCCGGAAGTTTTGAGGCAAACGTCCCTATCATATCCCCCCTCACCTGCCCGTCTGATATGATGGTGATTCCTGCCGAGATCTGTGCATCTACAGCCTGACAGACCGCCTCATGGAAGGGATCCAGCAGACTCCTGAGTGTCCTTCGTGGCTCAGCAGGGAAACTGCCAACTACCGTTGTCGGGAGGATCTGACCGGGGATGAAGGGTTTCATGATATGTGTTCCAGTATCTGATCAGGGGACAACACGGTGCCGGTCGCGTGGGAACAGAACCGCTTCCCTGACATTCTGGAGTCCGAGCATTGTTGCAACCAGCCGGTCAGCACCAAGACCCCATCCTGCATGTGGAGGCATGCCATACTTGAACGGGCTTAAGTAGAACTCAAAGTTGTCAGGGTTCAGACCCTTCTTTGCGATCTGCGAGACCAGCAGGTCATGCTGGTGAACACGCTGTGCACCACTCGAAAGTTCCATTCTTGGGTGCATCATGTCAAATGCCTTACAGATCTCGGGTTCGCTCTCGTATGGCATCGCATAGTATGGTCTGATAGAACTGGGCCAGTCCACAATGAAGTAGTGCCTGCCCATCTCCTCGCCAATTGCCTTCTCGGCAGCGGTGCCGATATCATCACCGAACTTGATCGGCTCATCCATTCCCTTGCTTGCAATATCGATCGCATCAGTGTATGAAAGCCGTGGGAAGTTCTTCTCAGGGACAGCGAACGAGTTGATCTCAAGATCAGCAATCGCAGCACTGCAGTTCGTATCAACGAACGAGTAGACTGACCTGACAAGATCTTCGAGCACCTGCATGACATCCTCATGGGTGGCGAATGAGACCTCAACATCGATCGAGGTGGCCTCATTCAGGTGTTTTGTTGTATTGTGTTCCTCTGCCCTGAAGATAGGTCCGATCTCGTAGACCTTCTCAAACCCTGCAGCCATCATCATCTGCTTGTAGAGCTGAGGGCTCTGGTTGAGAAACGCCTCTTTCTCAAAGTATGCGATAGGGAAGAGTTCAGTCCCTCCCTCGGTTGCTGCAGCAACGATCTTGGAGGTTGTGATCTCGATGAAGTCGTTGTCAAAGAGGAAGTTACGGGTTGCGTGCTGAACTGCACTGCGGATCTTGAAGACCGCACTCACCCGTGGCCGCCTGGCGTCAAGGAACCGGTTGTCGAGCCTGGTGTCCAGTTCGGCAGGGACCTTCTCTGCAACATCGAGCGGGAGCGGGGTTGCTGCTTTGCTGACAACCTCTATCCGGTCAGGAATGACCTCACGGCCGCCCGGAGCCTTTCCCTCCGGCTTGACGGTCCCGGTTACCCTGACTACCGATTCACGGGAGATATCCTTGAGTGCCTCGACCACTTCAGGTGCTGCCTTCTTCTTGGGTACGGTGACCTGAATAATTCCTGTCCGGTCTCTGAGGAGGAGAAACGCAAGGCCACCGAGATCACGGATCTCGTGTGCCCATCCGGTAATATCTGCTGAGGTTGACTCAGGGGTGATAGTATTGATAGGGACTCGCATATGCAACCCTAGTACTTGTACATACAGGGCCAAAACCTTTGGTGCGGATCCAGGCATCATTGGGATCCGGAGATGATACAAAGCACTTATGCGTTCATGCCTGCGAGTTACTACTGAGAATAATGACTGCGTGTGTACATGACCCTGATCTCTTCACAAAGAAGGGATCGATTCTTATCACCGGAACCAGGATCGGAGATCAGATCGCTGACATCTTCATTGATGAGACCGGCACGATCCGCGAGATAGGTGAAGGCATCGGAAAAAAGTGCAAGGGAGAGGCAGAGCACCAGATATCGGCAGAGAAGACACTTGCCATCCCCGGGCTTGTCAATGCCCACACGCATGCTGCAATGACCCTTCTGCGGGGATACGCAGATGATATGCACCTACAGCAGTGGCTTTCAGAGAAGATCTGGCCCCTTGAGGCCCATCTCACCGGCGAGGACGTGTACTGGGGAACAAAACTCGCCTGCCTTGAGATGATCAGGAGCGGAACGGTTGCGTTCAACGATATGTACTTCTTCATGGAAGAGGCTGCAAAAGCAGTTGATGAGAGTGGAATCCGTGCTGTTCTCTGTCATGGGTTCATCACCTTCGGGCTGTCTGAAAAGTTCGAGTCTGAAGTGAAAGCAACAGAGAAACTTGTTGCCCATATCAGGGGGATGAACAATCCGCGCATCACTCCGGCTGTCGGGCCCCATGCCCCGTATACTGTCCCGCCAGAACATCTGGAGTGGTGTGGATCGTACAGCAGGGATGAGGATATCATGCTTCACATCCACTTGAGCGAGACCGAGCAGGAGGTACTTGACTGCAAGAAGGCACATGGCATCACCCCTGCGGCTCTCCTTGACCGATGCGGGTGCCTGTCAGAACGGACGCTCGCTGCACACGGCTGCTGGCTTGAGGATGCAGACTGCAGGCTTCTGGCAGAACACGGATCTCATGTCGCTCACAACCCGGTGAGCAACATGAAACTTGCAACCGGACGAGCTATGCCATATCCGGCCCTTAAGAGTGCTGGTGTGAATGTCGCTCTTGCAACCGATGGCTGCTCCTCGAACAACAACCTGGATCTCCTTGAAGAGATGAAGGTGGCTGCCATCGGGCAGAAGTTTTTCTGGAAACAGGACACTCTCCTCCCGGCAGAAGAGGCTCTTGCCATGGCAACTACATGTGGAGCCAGGGCTCTTGGTATCCCGGGTGGTTCGCTGGATGTAGGCCAGGTGGCAGACATTGTACTGGTCTCACTCGATCACCCTTCGATGGTCCCGCTCCATAACCCTGTCTCCAACCTGGTCTATGCAGCATCAGGTGGACTGGTCAGTACCGTGCTCTGTAACGGGCGGGTACTTATGCATGAACGCCAGATCCCTGGTGAGGCTGATATCCTTGCAGGAGCAGCACAGGCTGCTTCAGGTCTTTTGAGCCGGGCAGCAGAAAAATAATATAAAATTGCAGAACTGCAATCTTTTTTCTTTTCAAATTGGCATATGAGCCAGAATCAGGTCCATGATCCCTTTTGCGATCTCCGGGTTTGTCATCAGGGTATCGCATCTGATGGCACCAGGTACCTGTACAGGATCACGGATATCCTGGACAAAGAGATCGACAAAATCTGCGTAAGCGGCGTACACCCCGGCAGAGGTTGGCTCAAAACCCAGTGCAACCATGAGATCACGGGCAGGCCCGCTCACCGGTTTGTCACCGATGAACGGACTGACCGCAACCACCGGTTTCTGTTTCAGCAGATCAATCACGCCGTTGCATTCGAGGATCGGCGAGATGCTGGTTATCGGGTTGCTCGGGCCGATGATGATCAGATCACTCTTTTCCATCGCTTCCAGTGCTCCAATGCAGGCATCGGGCCTGGTATCAGGGACTCTGAGCACCTTCCTGATCGCCACACTCCCCCTGTGTCTCACCCAGTACTCCTGAAAATGAATAGTCCCGTCATATGTCTCGATCATAGTGGTGTACTCCCGGTCTGTCATCGGGAGCACAGATGCCTGAACTGACAGTCTCGAGCAGAGTTCTTTGGTGGCATGCGAGAGTGTCTTCCCTCCCTTCAACAGTTCTCCTCTGAGCAGTTCCACTGCCCGGTCCCGGTCGCCGACTGCAAGGTATGTATCGACTCCCAGGGATCTGAACTGTTCATGGGTTACGAACGTGTCACCTTCAATTCCCCACCAGGTCTTGGTGTTGAGAATCCCGGCAAAGAGATACATCACCGTATCAATATCAGGAGAGATATGCCCGCCCTGATACCAGAGGTCTTCTGCCGTGTTGACGATCACAGAGATATCCTTATCATTCAGGGCAAGTCTTGCACCCTGCAGAAGTTTAGGTGTCCCGGTACCGCCCGAGAGAAATGTTACTGTTATGGTATCCTCCCATGATAGACTGTCCCGGAAGTAACTTAATACTGCCATACGAATACCATCAGAGAGACCAAAGGCCGGTGAAATATTAAAGCCATCAAAGACCCGGTGCATGGGTATATCCAGGTTGAGCCTGAGCTGCTACCCCTCGTTGACTCTCCTGAAATTCAGCGACTCAGGTACATCCGCCAGCTCGGGTTCTCGTTTCTGGTCTATCCTGGAGCTCATCATACCAGATTTGAGCATTCACTCGGGGCTATGCATCTTGCGTCCCTGATGTCCAGGCAGATAGGACTCAAGAGAGAGGACCATCTGCTGGTCACAGCTGCTGCTCTTCTCCATGACATCGGGCATGGTCCGTTCTCCCACGCAATCGAAGGTATCGCATCAGAAGCGCTTGGAAGATCACACACCGATGTCAGAGATCTGATCACAAAGGGTCGGCTCGGGGATGAGTTAGAGCGAATCGATCTCGATCCCCTGGAGGTCTGCCTGATGATCGAGGGAACCCATCAGTTGGCAAGCATCATCCATGGCGATCTGGATGTTGACCGGATGGATTACCTGCTCCGTGATGCGCATTACACCGGTGTTCCCTATGGGACGGTTGATGCAGGACGCCTGATCAGGGCGACCCGCCTCTTTGAAGGTGAGATAGTCCTCCATGAAAGCGGGGTACAGGCAGCAGAGTCTCTCCTTATCGCGAGAACCCTGATGCGGCCTGCGGTGTACTACCACCATGTGAGCAGGATCGCAGAGAAGATCTTTTCAACCGCGGTATACGAACAGAGCAGGGTCAATTCTGCCGGGGCCATGGAGCAGATGATCAGGATGGATGATGCCGCCTGTATGCAGACTTTGTTGAATTCTAATCTCCCGGACGTCAGACATCTGGCAGAGGATCTCTATTACAGGCGTCTCTTCAAACGGTCTCTGTACCTTGGCAAAGAAGAGGTGTCTTCTTCCCTGCGGCTGTCTGAGGACTCAAATGCACGGGAGAGGGAACTCGCGGTCAGAATTGCTGAGATGGCAGGGGTCATGTCCCGCGAAGTCATGGTTGACATTCCTGCATTTCCCCGTGATATGTTCATGCGGGTTCAGGTGCAGGATAGGGACAGTCTTCTTCCCCTCGAAGATGTCTCGCCCTTGGTAACAACTCTCAATGAGACCCGCAAAACCCAGTGGCGGGTCGGGGTGTATGCTCCTGAACATGCGGTCAATGAGGTCAGAAAGGCTTCACGGGAGTTACTGCATGTCAGGCCCCTGACCAGACAGGATCGGCTTATCTGATTATTCAGTAAAAAAGAATTAAAAAAAGATTTTTATGCAGCGTTTGCTGCAAGAATTCCATCTGCAGACATGTACAACCAGTATCCGTTGTATGGTCCGAGCATGGTATTGTCATTGCTTCCCTTGATGATCATCGCGTTATACCGCTGGGAAGAACCATCAAATCCTACGCAGTTGACCCAGCTGTTTTGCACCGAGAGGAAGGTGTACTTCGCCTCAATCGGGGTCACTCCGGTAAATCCTACCCCGTTCCAACCTTTTTTCAGTTGCTTGGTCGGGGGGGTCTGAACCGGGTTCGGATCGTACTCCAGCGGGATCTTGTCGATTCCGGCAGAGTAGATCCAGAATGCATCGAGTGGCCTAATGATGGTACCCGAGTTGACGATGTTCCAGGCATGAGTCATTGAATCGTATTGGAACACACTGTGTCCCTTGACATCCACGTGACTGAAGATGCTGGCTGTATCAGATCCCGGGGCAAGTTTCTTCGGGACAGAGACGAAGTTCCATCCCGGATAGAGCGGTACCACATCGGTCGGTTTCTTTCCAACCGTGATGAACGCTGTCTTTGTTTCAGTGTCAGAGCATCCCTGCTGGTTGCTTGCGGTGAGAGTTACGGTGTATGTTCCCGGATCAAGGTACGTGTGGATCGGGTTTGCGATGTTATCACATCCCCCGCCTGAACACGACACATCGGCATCCATTGGGATTGGGCCGGGTTTATCCCCGAAATCCCATTTCCACATGGTCGGATTGCCGGCCGAGAGATCAGTAAACTGAACCTTCAATGGGGCTTCACCAGATGTTGGAGCGGCACTGAAGTTGGCATCTATTGTGCATGCTGGAACCACGACAACGAACTGACTCTTTGAGATTGTGTCTGTGCAACCCTGCTGATTGCTTGCAGTCAGTGTTACCGTATAAGTACCGGGCTCAAGGTAGGTGTGTCGCGGGTTGGCAATGTTATCACAGCCACCGCCCGAACACGAGACGTCATCCATTGGGATTGGTCCATCTCCGAAGTTCCAGTGCCACATCGTCGGGTTTCCGGTCGAAAGGTCAGTGAACTGAACCGTCAGAGGAGCAGAACCATTCGTGGGATATGCACTGAAGTCAGCCTTGATATCACATGCAGGGACAACCACCACGAACTGACTTTTAGAGATTGTGTCAGTGCAACCCTGCTGGTTGCTTGCAGTCAGCGTGACCGTGTAGGTACCAGGTTCCAGGTAGGTATGGCTCGGGTTGGCGATGTTGCCACATCCTCCGCCGGAACACGAGACATCATCCATCGGAATTGGACCGTCACCAAAGTCCCAGTGCCACATCGTCGGATTGCCGGTAGAAAGGTCAGTGAACTGAACGGTCAGAGGAGCAGAGCCATTCGTTGGATAAGCACTGAAGTCAGCCTCAATGTCACATGCAGGGACAACCACCACGAACTGACTCTTTGAGATTGTGTCTGTGCAGCCCTGCTGGTTGCTTGCAGTCAGTGTTACCGTATACGTGCCAGGTTCGCGATAGGTGTGAGTTGGGTTGGCGATGTTTCCACATCCTCCACCAGAACATGACACATCATCCATTGGGATTGGACCGTCGCCAAAGTCCCAGTGCCACATCGTCGGATTGCCGGTAGAAAGGTCAGTGAACTGAACGGTCATTGGGGCAGTACCATTCGTTGGATACGCACTGAAATTCGCCTCAATGTCACATGCAGGAACCACTACCACAAACGAATCTTTCGTGATCGTGTCAGTGCAGCCCTGCTGGTTGCTTGCAGTCAGTGTTACCGTATACGTGCCAGGTTCGCGATAGGTGTGGCTCGGGTTGGCGATATTACCACAGCCACCGCCAGAACACGAGACGTCATCCATAGGAATCGGACCGTCGCCAAAGTCCCAGTGCCACATCGTCGGGTTTCCGGTAGAAAGGTCAGTAAACTGAACGGTCATTGGCGCAGAACCATTCGTTGGATACGCACTGAAATTCGCCTCAATGTCACATGCAGGAACCACTACCACAAACGAATCTTTCGTGATCGTGTCAGTGCAGCCCTG
>NZ_JAJRBM010000341.1 GCF_028679455.1 Methanospirillum sp.
CCACCTCCCTTCTGCGTCTTTCTTCGGAGAGATCTTTTTATACTTGGATGATGACCTTGTACTTAGGGCTGGTCAAAATTGAAGTGGCAGTCCTGGTCAATTTTGGAGTAGCAAAAACAATTTGTGATGATGTGAAAAAAGAGAATCTGATATGTTCAGTTTTCGCCACACCTAGGATGAATTAACCGGATACCAGGCGTCCACGTTATCCGGGCTGCGTACTGATGGTACTGCAGAATCTGCCCACTTCATCCAGTCTCCAATGTTCTTCCAAACATAATTACCAGAACTATCTTTCTCTAATGTGAAGAACCCATAACTGGCACGGGTTTTATCCCCGGCTGCATTGATACTCATACTTCCGGAGATTCCGTGATATTTTTCGATTACGGATCCCAGGGCTTCTCTTAATTGTTTTGCTTCCTGACTCCCATGCATAGAGAGCAATTGTGCGGCAATATCTGCGGCTTCATATGCTGAAAAAGCATACCCATCAGGTTCATACCCAATCTTTTCCTTCATTTGAAGAGGAATCTTGGATGAGAAGAGATCTACCAATGTTAGTGTATATCCTGAAAATTTACGTTGATCAGCAAAATTGGCGGCCTTCTCATATTTTAAAAGTGTCTGACCAAACGTGTTTCCGTCGGTTCCGATCCATTGAACCAGAGAAAGGTTCGGATATGCAGAGCTGGATGCCTCTTCCATTATTGGAATGATATCATCAAACGTGAATGCCAGAACCGCAACAGAATTCTTATCATGATCAAGAGCTGACCCTACACGTGAATCAAGACGGGATGCAATCTCTTTATAATCAGCGGCACTTGCATTATATCTCACAACTTCATCTGAATCGAGGGATTTCATCGATCTGTTCAGAATGGTCTCACCCTGGAAGTTACTCCATGAGTCTTCACGAACCAGTGGGACAACGTACCCGATATTCTCTTTTTGAAGGAGTGAGTTGAGGGCCGCTTCTTCAGATGAGTCGTCTGGATTTAACCTGAATATGTTGTCATCAGGGATAGAGAGTGAAGTTGCCGAACTGCCGGTGGCGATGATGACGACACCGTTTGCGTCTGCATATGGTTTTATCGCTTCCAACTGTGCACTGCTGAGAGTTCCAATAATCAGATTGACACCTGATTCGTGAAGCGACTTCACTGCCGCTAAAGCTGATTCTGGATCTGATGTAATATCAGTGGAATTTAGAGAGTACGTTCGGTCTGAACCGATATCAGCGTATCCCTTTTTCAGATTTTCAATCGCTAACGATGCAGCTGCCTTACCCTCAATACCCTTTTGAGCAAGATCGCCACTCGTAGGGTATATCCCGTATACAACGATCTCATCCTTGGAGTTCTGATTTGTATCTGCTGTTGTAGAACAGAAAAGAAAGATCAGAGACAAAATAAAATGAATAGCACTGTTCTATTAGCCATCCATACATCATGTTTCATGATAAATTCAATATGGTAATTGAACTCAAAAACTTGACTATTTATTTTATATAAAGAATATTATTGCTGAATTATTATATTTGTCGTGTGCCACATATTCACACTACATGCCCCTGGTTGTTTCCCGATTTTTTTAGGAACCGGGAGATGATCTCACCTACCGTGACTGGCTCCTGAAAGATTATTCCATGAGCAGTTTCTTCAACAACAACCAGTCCTGCTCCCGGTATGGCATTCGCAAGAATCGTGGAATTTTGAGATGGAGTGACAATATCCCTGTCACCGGTGATCACCAGAACTGGTCTGTTGATGAGATGGAGCTCTGAATATACTCCCTCCCAGGTTGCAAGAGCATCATACTGCTGCATAACAGAACGTGGATCCGCTACGTCACCGTGGTCCACAAACCAGCTCATTGGATCAGGGTGCTCATTCCGGTATGATTCTGTCAGAAGGAGACGACCGGCCCGTTCAAGATATGCATGAATATCAGGCAACTCTCTTCCCATCTCTTCGGTGATTCGATCCTCCCGGGGGATACACTCTGATCCACCGCAATCGGAACTAATGAGGACAAGTCGATCCACGTAATCCGGATACCGGATAGCATATTCAAGCCCGATAGAGCCCCCCATGGAATAGCCCACAATATGAACCGGGCCATCGGCCAGTTGAGTTACGAGGTCATGGAGATCCCGAGCACCCTGTGGAATGGTGAACGTCACCGATGGGTTCATCGCACCTGAAACGCCCCGGTGATTGTAAACGATAACCCGGAATGATGATGCAAGGGTTGATATCAACTTCCCGGGCCATTCGTCCAGTGTCATAGCATATCCGAGGACAAAGACGATGGTTGGCCCGGTTCCCCGGATGACATACCTGAGAGGAATATTGTCTTGTGTGAGGATCTCCGTCATTTGATATTTTTAAGCATCGTGGAGGATATTAATTGTATTCAACCGTTCTGGTATACCGGGGTTAAGGAATGTACAGAGGGAGCAGAATTTTTTGAGTATTGAGACAATTCACCGGTAGAGATACCGAGATGATCTTGAATAAACGGTTAACCCATACTCATAATGAATATTGGATTAATCCTATCGGATTATAGAAATAATTGTATCAACCACGGTCTGTAGGATAGGATCTGACACATGACCTAGGGCATATTGGATCATGGAAATATCGGCGACGAACAGTTTATCAGGTCTGATGTAACTCAACTCTTTTAACAACACTGAAGAGAGATTAGAGGGATGGAGGGGAACACCATACGTATCTGTATGATATTTTGACGTAATTTGATAGAGTATAAGATCATCACCAGCCGCTGGTGCAACAACCAGTGCAGGTCGTCGCTTAACCGAACTAAATCAGAGAAAGGAAATGGTATAACGACAATATCACCTTTTATAATACTCCCATGCTTCATCCTCTTCTGAAGTCATCCATTCGCGAGCAAGAACCCGTTCACTCAGAAAAGTGGTCTCTGATATACCGATCTGTTCGGTATTACCTGCCTTTTGAGGGCCATCTGGAGGAATATGCTCAATGATAATATGGTATTTCTTTCCAGCCTGGAGATCCACAGGGTGATCAGGGATGAGTGCTTTTCCATCATACACTGCAGAAACATCAATTTCTAGAGTCATGGTACTACTTCTTCTCTTACGTTGATAAAGGTAGAACCTGGTAACTATTAGAATAAATATGAACTAATTCTCCCATTACTCGAAATAATACTGACTTTACCGGTTGATCTTGATCACCGGGATGTAATCATCATAATGATTCGTATCATTGCCGGACATAAAATTGATCGGAATCGTAGATAACTGTGATACATCTACCCCGGATATCTTCGGATTTTTTCCTGCTCATCCATCCTAAGACAAAAGCACACCTGTGGTTTATTAGAGTATCATTTTGTCACGTTCTGGATTTGCTCATGAACTCAGGCAGTTGGACTGTCCGGATTTTTGGCTTGAATAGGAAGTGAAATGAGCGATGAGAGTAGAGATAAGGATACAATAATATAGATAAGTATGAAATTATTGAGACTAGGAACCCAATAATTTGTGCCATATGACTCCATCATTAGAAGAATGGGTTAAACAGGCTGAATACGACCTGAAGGCATCGGAACAAATGCTAAAGAGCAATCTGCCAGCCCATGCGACTTTTACTATTCATCTAGCCTTGGAAAAAATACTAAAAGCCTGTTATATACACAAAACATCTAAAAATCCCCCAAAAACCCACAGTCTCCTCTTTTTTACCGGAGCATTAGCAATTACCCTGCCTTCCGAGGGTCAAAATCTTCTGGAAGAACTGGAAGGCATGGGAATAGAAGCCAGATATCCGCCTGA
>NZ_JAJRBM010000342.1 GCF_028679455.1 Methanospirillum sp.
CTTCCTGGTCGCAATTATCGGATTTTTTCTTATCGGTGTTCACGGGACCGAGGGATTGAACTATTATACACTTGGTCATCCACTCGCCTATGGATTGATCATCCTAACTACTCTCATTCTCTTTGTCATATCCAGGTATCTTCATGATCACTCCCTCTTTCAGTATATTCTGGCCCTGATAGGTGTGTCAGTTATCGCTCTGGCCTTGTTCGCCCTCTCCTGCCCTGATATGTTTCAATATCTTGTATCAAATGCAAACGCATTCTTCGGCCAGAGTATTCACTGGAAGACAATTCGAGAAGCAAAACCATGGACTTTTGAAGATGCATGGCACACGTTTCAGTATGGCCTGATCCTGTTTGCAATCGGGGTTGCCATTCTACTTAACCGGATTAGAAAGGGTATCAGTCCATCCGATCTCTTTGTTCTGATCTGGTCTGTTGTTGTTCTCTATGCTACGATGCAACACATCAGATATGAATATTATCTTGCAGTTCCGCTGGCTATTCTTGGTGGTACTGCTCTTTCATCAGCTATCCAGTACGTTCGCCTCCCCAGATGCTTCCATACACTTTGGTCAGCAGATATCAGGAAGACAGAAGTTACAAGAAAGAGACATGACCATACTCACCAGCATACCGGATTAAGATCGTTATTCTCCTGTGGTGGGTTGTATTTTTGTTTTCTTCTGCTTTTGGGAGTACTCTTTACATACAATTCTCTAGGTGTAGATCTTGCATTCGGACCACTTCACCTGAACCCTGACTGGCGTGAATCGATGGAATGGATGGACCTGAACACCCCAGATCCCGGTGTTGATTACCTGAAGATCTATCAGGAAGAACAGTGGCAGCCCCCCACTGAATCATACGGGGTCATGTCATGGTGGGACTATGGGCATATGATCACGTATATAGCAAAACGAATGCCCAATGCAAATCCTTTTCAAAAAGGTGTAGATGGGGATTATGGTGCTGCCCGGTTCTTTATAACAACGAATGAGTCAGAATCTTCAGGGATTCTTGACAACCGTAAAACCAGATACATAATTACAGATTATTTAATGGATGTTTCGATATTCTGGGCTATGGCAACCTGGAATAATCCTGATGTGGGTTTATCCCCGTACCAGCGTAATTTTATTATTCCAAATAAAAATAACCCAAATTCTGGACAGAACTATTCCTTCTTTATGGAGCCATATTACCGGACGATGGTCTCCCGGCTTCATAACTTTGATGGTTCATTGAAGAATCCTGATAGGGTATTTTATATCAACTACCTCAAGCCCCCATACTCTGGTACTACGGATCCGGTAATTGTGAATGGCTCAGAATTGTCATACACCGAAGCATCAGCGTTGATAAAAAATTCCACACTTGACACCGATCCCAGGTATGGGGCTGCATTGGTGAATTATGTGTACACATCCCCGGTCTCACCGGTCCCTGCACTACAACATTACCGGCTTGTACATGAGTCTCCTACCCGGGCTTCACCCCAAGAGCTTCCCGATATCAGATATGTGAAAATATTCGAGTACGTTCCCGGTGCGGTTATTACTGGAGACGGGATAATTGAAATCACAGTCCGGACAAATACCGGAAGAGAATTTGTCTATCGGCAGGAGAGTGTAAACGGATCATTCACGGTTCCATATCCGACACAATCCCGGATTGGAGATGTTGAAACGCTTGGATTATACCGGATTGTTGAGACCGGAGATGAATTCCAGGTAACTGATGAGCAGATTATCAACGGAGAAACAGTTCCAAATATTTTTTGAGTTTTCTTCTTGCTATGCAGGGAGGCAATAAATCGGGTATGGAGACTTTTATGAATCAGCATTTTAGTAATAAGTATTAAGGAGTTTGAAAACAAAGGGGAATTACAAGAGTGAATGCTATGTCAACGAATGCATATATAGCAGATCCGGTTGTCAATCAATATCTCCATGCCTCGTTGCAGAATGCGGTGATAGGTATCCTTGCAGGGTTGATCATAACCGGAATTATTCTGATATACATCTCATGGATGATGCATAAGAAGCAGATTTTTGAAACCGGGATATAGGTCACTCGACACTTATCATTGAGGGTGAAGGGGATCAAATATTACCTAAAAAAGATAAAATCTCGAACTGAGTTATATCTCTACTAACCGATATTCTCTGCTCCCAAGCCCCATCTTCTCACCGTACCGGATCTGGTGTTCTCCATCAACCTTTGCCCATAGCCCGGAGAACTTATGCTCACCCGGAGCATGGTGCTCATGCAGACAACTCTCTTTGATCCCCGGCTGCTGATTGATCAAATCCACAGCAGCTGCATCGATTGCCACCGGATCAGTCGAGGCTAGGAACCCGATGTCTGGTACAATCGGTGCATCGCTCCAGGGAACACAGTCACAATCAGGAGTCACCGACATCACAAAACTCAGATAGATGACTTTTCCCTCCTTTCCTGCAACAGATCCGGCTGCATACTCGACCATCCTCTCGATGAACTTCGGAACATCATCCTTCCAGTTGAAATCGATGGCCTCCTGCGGGCAGACCTGCAGGCAGGCAGAACAGCCGTAGCAGATAGACTTCTCAACATGGGCAACCTTGCCATTACAGCTGATGGCATCGAACGGACACTGGGTCACACAGAACCCACATCCGACACAGGTCTGTGGATCAATATTGGCCTGCATACCCTGATGCTGGTCCCTCTTTCCAAGCGGAGTTGCACAGCCCATCGCGAGGTTCTTGATCGCTCCTCCAAACCCGGAGAGGGCATGACCCTTGACATGGGAGAGGACGATCATCGCATCAGCATCGGCAATATCACCGGCAATCTTAACTGACTCAAAGTGATTCCCTGTGACCGGCACCATCCGTGAATTACTTCCGGTCAGACCATCAGCGATAGTCACCGGAGCATCCACGACTGCATAACAGAACCCATGTCTGATAGCAGTCTGCAGATGATCCGCAGCATTGTGACGAGACCCGATATACATCGTATTGGTATCGGTGAGGAACGGCTTGCCTTTACGAGCCTTGATCTCGTCGACAACCTGCCTGACAAAGACCGGCTTGATGTAGGTATCATTCCCGAGCTCACCAAAGTGAAGTTTTACCGCAGTGAGATCCCCTTCTTCAATCCGGTCAGAAAGACCGGACGCGTGCAGAAGCCGGGTGATCTTGGTGAGATTATTTTCATCCGGACTCTTAATCCGCATTCGTGCAAGAAAGACATCGCTAACCATGAACTTGCCTGTACCGAGATCAACCCAAGGGTATAAGAACCATCCTGCCTGGAGACAGATGGCTCAGCAGATTGTCCCTGTCCAATTGATCATTTTCTGGCGAGAACAACAAGGCCGTAGGGATGGGCGATCACCTGCGATGATCTGAAGGAAACACCGGAGAGAATATCTTCAAGTTCTTCTTTTTTGTACGCAGCACGGACAGATGTTTCAAACCCCTTCCTGATCTCCTCTGACCTGCAACTCCCCTGCATGAACGTAAAGATTTCAGGAGAGAGATCGCGTTTCAGATCGGTAACCATCACCCGCCCACCTGGCTGAAGTACCCGGTGTATTTCAGAGAAGACAACTCCTGCATCCTCCCATTCATGGAGTGATCCGTTTGAGAATGCCAGGGAGAACAGATTATCCTCAAATGGCATCATAAGAGCATTGCCTTCCTGATACGTAACCCGCTCATTCAGGTTATATGAGAGGGTATTCTCAGAGGCAAGCCGTATCATAGCAGGACTAATCTCAAGCCCGGTAAGGGTGGTTCCTTCAGTCTTCCGGACCCATTCGAGCCCGTAATACCCGGGTCCCGGGCCTATCTCAAGACCTTTGTCACCTGGCTGTGTCTGTTTTACAAGATCCTCAACCGGGAGATGCCCTGCATCACGAAGACCGCGTTGCATGATATCATATGCTGCAACGGTGATCTCATCCTGAATTCCTTCAACTGTTTCCGGTACTCGTGTCTCAAACATGACTGTCATTTCCTTTGGAGAGTACGGGAAGGGATCTGTCTGGTACCTCCGGTCAACAACCTCTTCAAGCCGAAGGAGTTTCCCATCTTCGTAGGTGACAAGCGGTATTTTTTCGTTACCCCGATCTTTTTTAAAACCACTAATCTCGGCTATGAAGGTCATCTCATCCTCAACACCGGTAAACCGGGAGCAGAGATCGGCAAACAGATACCGATCGTTTTCTGGCAATCTGGAGAGATGAGACTCAAGAAATCCATATATCTTCTCTTCAGTCTCAAGAAGCCAGATTTTTCCCTTCTCTGCAGGAACAACCCTGATGACCCTCCGGTTGTCAGGATCCTGGACCCTGCAGACAAACCCTTCCCGTTCAAGATAATTTACAAGATCTGTTGCTGAACTGGGACTTATCCCCAGCATCCCTGCAATGTCCCCCATGCACACCGGAGAGAAGTACGACGTGTACAATATCTCAATTGCACCCGGACTCAGGAGGTTCTTACGCCCCCGGTTTGTCCCAAAAAGCATATTAATGGCCATTCCGACAAACCCTAGTGAGAGCCTGAGGTGCGATGTTGGATCCATTGCGTACAATATTTAGGATATCCGTAATTATTAATATGTTACGGATAGCCGTAATAAAATGCCTCACATTTTTTTCATAATTAATTGCAGGATTGAAAAATCTACATAAAAGGAGATAATATCAGAGTTTCGAAGAAATCGTTAGAATAAATCGAGTAAGCGGGAGAGTTTCTCTTTAAGAACAGGA
>NZ_JAJRBM010000343.1 GCF_028679455.1 Methanospirillum sp.
GCCGGATTAACGGCTTCGGTGACACCATCAGTATACAGGAGAATGACATCGCCGGTATGCAACTGCACTGATTTCTGGTCGTAGGGAATGTCATCAAGGATACCGATTGCAATCCCGGTTGGCCGTAACTCGTCAATTTCTTTGGTTTCTGCTCTGAAGATCAGGGGGGGGTTGTGACCGGCATTGACATAGGTCATGCTCATGGCATTATTATCGAGGATGCCTAGGAACAGGGTTACAAACATACCTGTTTTTGAATCATGAGTTATCATAGGGTTTGCAAAAGCAATAGCGTCATTGCAGTTTTTAAACCAGAGCGCACTGATCCGGATCACGATTCTGGAGAGTGCCATAAATAATGCTGCAGGAACGCCTTTCCCTGATACATCTGCGATCATGATCCCCATCTGGCTTTTTGAGAATGGGATCAGTTCGAGTGGCATAAAATCAAAAAAATCTCCACCAACTTCTTTGGCTGGGATGCTTTTTCCAGCCATCTCGAATTTTGCAAATGATGGCAGGGTGTCAGGGAGAAAACTCTTTTGAATATCTGCTGCAATGCT
This sequence comes from Methanospirillum sp., assembly GCF_028679455.1. Lineage (GTDB taxonomy): Archaea > Halobacteriota > Methanomicrobia > Methanomicrobiales > Methanospirillaceae > Methanospirillum. The sequence goes on from NZ_JAJRBM010000343.1 coordinate 564, forward strand.
CAGTTCCGTCTCTTTTCTGGCCATCTCCAGTTCGAGTTGCTCTTTCTCTTTCTGAGTCCGTTTTTCCTTAATCAGGTTCTGGATGATATATGAGAAGATTCCTGCTGCAATTGCGGTCATTACGATCATCGGAACTGCAACATTCATGATGATGGTGAGGACTGTTGAGGTTGACCCTCCTGCAATCCTGATAAGAAGGGTAACTGCAGAAACTCCTGCTTCGATAAGGATGGTGATGATGATAGCCTGTTGAGTGGTAACTATCTCCCGTTTATTGATGTAATAGACGATACCGCTGCAGACTCCAGAGATCAGAGGACCTAATGCTGCACCATATACGTTGGCACCCCCGATTGAGAGTCGATACACAGCGCCGATAATTCCGGCTCCGATCCCCACAACCGGGCCGCATGAAAGTCCTCCGATGATGGGACCCAGATCGCGGATGTTTACTACAGCTCCATAATAGGTCAGGCCGCTGGACATCCCGTATATTGATAGTACCCCAAAGAGGAGGATGAGGAGGATCTGGGTTCTGACAGATGAGCGATGTTCAAGCACTTCCTGAAAATATCTGCTTCTACTGAAGAGATAGGCGATTACCATGATGACCGAGACCATCTGAAATAACGTGATTCCGATCGTCAGGATTCCTGCCTCCATGTTCGAGTATGGGAGAAGATAGAGTAAATATGTTAGGATTCGTGATCGAAATCCGGATTACTCTTGACTGACCTACATTCACAATTGTGAATGTTTATCTATTTTCGGTTCAAAGTATATGGGTCACTGAAGAGAATAGTCAGTAGCGTCAGCATAGAATCTTGGAGAATCAATGAATAAACTGAATTGTTGGGAATATAAGAAATGTGGCCGCCAGCCGGGCGGTGAGAAGACAGAAGAACTTGGTGTTTGTCCTGCAGCTACTGAATCCCGCACGAATGGAGTAAATAGCGAGTTACATGGTGGTCGTGCATGTTGGGCAATTACTGGAACATTCTGTGGTGGCAAAGTTCAGGGTACCCATGCACAAAAGCTGGGAAACTGTCTGACATGTGAGTTTTACAAGGAAGTTCAAAGAGAGGAACGTCCTGATTTTAAGACTGCGGGGCACATTCTTTCGCTTATCCGGAACACCAGTTAAATCGGAACGATCTCACTTTTTTGTATGTGTCAAATTCTCTGAGTTCATTGAATGAGATCCTTTTGAATTCTATTTCTGGTAATTGCTCGATATCACCACGTATCCGAAAGGTTGGTTTTAGTGACATTATCCGGCAATGTTCCATAAGACAATCGTCAGACCGGACTCGTGAAGTAGGACTGAGTGGAGTGTCTGAAACATAACGCCCTTCGTGTTGCTGGAGCCAGTGGTAAGGGATTTTCTCCGAATTTTTGCCCTTAACGGAACGAAAAACCGGGTGATAAACTCTATGTTGGTATATTCTGGATGATGTCATAAGGTTCACGAGACCCCGATTCTCGAAATTTGATACATTCGCACAGAAATCATGAGAGAAGAAGAATTGACTCTGGTGTAGATATGTCTGAATATTTGCGTTTCAACTTGGGATATCATGGAAAAAGTTGATGTGATATGGTCGAATGGTTTCGCTGATGAACTGATATCAAGGCACGGTTGCAGAATTAGGCAAAAAAATTACGAATTGTTCCTATCAACAGAGTTCTGTCAGAATAGTTTTCAGCTTTGCTTCCGGGAATACGCCGTCACCGACATAAGTAACTTTTTTATTGCAGATGATCATGGTCTGGGGGAGTGACTGGACGATCTTTGTTCCTGCGGTCTGAATTAAGCTCCTGGTCATGTCAGTGGGAGCGGCAACATATACCCCTATAAACTTGTTCTTCTCGACGTGATTCTTAACCATTGCCGTATTTTCTCGCGGATCTATATCGATTCCAAGCACGGTGAATGCATCCGGGTTTTCGTTGAGCAATTTCGCCGTTTCCCGTAGTTGCATTGAACAGGCAGGACACCAGACAGCGAAGGTATGGATAATTACTGGTTTTCCCTGGTTGGCGAGATCAAGTATGGATGTCTGTTTTCCGGTTATGGCATCGGTGATTGGAAAAGTCATCCAGGATGACTCATTGCCAGAATCTGTTGTAGGAGAAGATGATGATGTATTGGATGTAGTAATGGTCTTGTCCCTGGTTTCAGATGTGGTACAGCCTGCTGAAAGCAGGACTGTTATGAGGCACAGTGCCATGACCAGAATCCGAGTATCTACTCGTTGCATATACAGAGTTCGTAATCTTCAGGATAATACTTTGTTGAATGGATACCTGGAATTCAGTTAATCCTCACCTGTTCTCCTGACTTAATACTAATTATTCTCTATATTTTTGTTTAAATCATAATTTAATCGATTTATTTCGGATTTCAGAGGTCAAGACATCCCAACCTGAGGAGAATCCTTTACCCTTTCTCCCGCACGACGACCTGAGTAGATGGGTTTCCGGGTAACCGGATTCAGGATAGACAGATGGTCCTCAGCCATCTCTGTAATGTCTTATACGAATCGTATACGCCCATATTTGAGAGTCTGCAATTTACCAGCCTATCAAACCTGGTCGATGTGAAACTTCACTACAGTTTTTAGGTTTGCAATTTGGGTTGATAGTAAAAAAACGCTAGAGTCTCTCATTGCCACAAGGTTCACCTGATCGATACCGTGCTATCTGTTCCGGATAATACGATCATCAGAAACCATTATCATCTAGTACAGTTCTTTTCGGGATGTGGTGATCATGGATCTGCACAAGAATAATCCAAGCATTTTGGTTTCTGAAGTCATAATCGCTGTTATCAGTCTAATGGTTATTGGATTATCAGCAGAGACAGCCTGCGCAGAACATGAGATCTGTAATGCCCTTCCCGGAGTTGGAGATCTGTACAACGGACTGATATGGGAAGAACATTCACGGGATTGTGATATCGACTCAAGACAGGGCTCTTCATGTGTATATTATCATGGATACTCGGCAAAGGACCCTGATGACCGGGTAGCGGTAGTATCAGTCTGTCTGAATTGGAATACTGAAGATATCGCATCATTATATGACTTTATGTCATCTCCTGAAGCCTATCGCCAGAGTCAGGAAAAAATCTGGACAGAACACGGGCCCGTTGAACCGATACCTGATATCCCCGGCGGGCTATTCTGGACCTCCGATGAGAGAAACGGCTTTTTTATACATAGCCAGGCATTTCTGTGGAAAAGACCCGGAGTATATGGCAATGTTGACGTTAACGCAGAGTATAAACTCGATACCTATACCGGAATAAGTCTGGAGGCATTTTCCCGTGATGAGTCGTTACGACTGGCTAAACTGACCTGGAGTCGTCTTGATGAGGACACTACAGGACCTGACGCAATACAACCCACTCCGACCAGTACCCCTGTGACAACCCGTGATTATGGTGAACTGATCTGGACACTGCGATATTATCTTTCCAACCAGTTTGGAAAATATCCTGATGAAGTCCTGTATAAAGCCCTGGTTATAAATGAATCTGGTGTACTTGGCAGGGATCAGGGGATCACCTACTCTCTGAAGGATAACATGATGAGGGACATTGCAGCATTCAAGGATAGTTTCTCAAAAGAGATTCCTGGATGGCAGGGAAGACTGGTTGATGAAGCCGGAGAAAATGTCATTGGAAAGGAGATCGAGGATACCATGGGAGTGATGGATATTGCTGAATCTTACATCACTGCGGTGGATGCAGGTCTTGGGTATGAAACCGGGATTGCACTCCCTGAGTTTGGTCCGATCTACGGTTTGCTTGGTATATACCGGGAACTTGAGAAGAAGATGCGGTTCTACCGGGATAACATTGTCATTCCAGATA
>NZ_JAJRBM010000344.1 GCF_028679455.1 Methanospirillum sp.
GGGTTTTGGTTAAAACAGTATGAAGGTATATTTGTAAGCAGAATTAATGAGAAATATCTCCCTAAATCGACAAATTTTTGATACCTAGCATGATACATATTTTTGGTGCTGAATTCATTCAGTTATCATAACCACAAACAGATATAGGAGATACGGTTTCTGATTAGAACTTCACAAGATATTGGATAATGTCGGTATTTTTAGGCACCTGATTATTCCGAACATTTAAATAAAATTAAAGAATGAGAACATGGTGAGAGTGAGAACCATGCCTATTCAATCAGATTCTCATTTACAATTTTGATAAGAGTATCGGGGTGTTTATTATTCAAAAAAATAAGAATCACACGGTCATTATCTTCATACTCTTCTTCCTGTGTTGTTTTCTTTTTGGACCCATACACGCTGATATATCAGATTCTTTAATACCTTCCCTTGATGAAAACACAAAGAAACAACCCGATTCTAATGTTTCAGTTGGGGAATTGAATCCAAATTCGCCCATCCGTATTGGTGTTATTGCAAACCGGGGGGAAGAGATCGCTCTGCAGGAATGGGGACCCACGGCAGAATATCTAAGTAAAATACTCGCTCCGCTGAAGTTTATCATCGTGCCATATGGTTATAATGAAACCATTACCGCTGTGAAAAAGAAAGAAGTCTCATTTATATCTTCAAACCCGTCGATCTGCACAAATCTCGAATATTATGGTCTTGTCCAGCGCATTGCATCGCTGCAGGTACCTGGAGATCCAAATCCTGAATCGTTGTTCGGTGGTGTTATCTTTACACGTTCAGACCGGTCAGATATTAATACCCTCTCAGATCTAAAAGGGAAACGTTTCATAGCCGTTGATCCTGAGTCCCTCGGTGGTTGGCAGGCAGTTCTGGGAGAATTTCTCAGTGTTGGGATATACCCTGACAAGGATTTTGCCTCCCTTAATTTCACCGGGGTCCAGGATGCAGTGGTTTATGCTGTCATAACCGGTCAGGAGGATGCCGGATCTGTGAGAAGCACCCAACTCGAACGGATGAATAAAGAAGGTCTGATCAACCTTAAGGAAATTAAGGTTCTCCATAATCAGAATGAACGCAATCCCGGATACCTCTACCTCCTTTCCACCAGTCTGTATCCTGAATGGTCATTTGCGTCAGTTTCCGGGGTTGATCAAGAGCTGAGCAAGAAGGTTGCTGTTGCCCTTCTTATGATGAAATCCGATGATCCTGCTACTCTGGCGATGAATGGAGCCGGCTGGACTGTTCCCCAGGATCACACAACCGTTCATAATCTTCTCCGACGACTTAATCTTCCTCCATATGAGAATTATGGCAAACCAACAGTCCAGGAAGTGTTCAATCAATACTGGCAGACGATTTTTGGAATCATAGCAGGTATCATTATGCTTTCGATTCTATTGTCATATACCTGGAAGACGAAAAACAATCTTAACCGGGCCCTGAAACAGGTCAGGGAAGATGAAATAACCCTGAGAAACTCCCACGATGAACTAGAAATAGCAAAAAATAAGGCAGAAATATCAGACAGACTGAAATCAGCTTTCCTTGCGACGATGTCTCATGAACTACGAACCCCCCTTAATTCAATCATCGGATTTGTTGGAATTCTCCTCATGGATCTGGCTGGGCCACTCAATACTGAACAAAAGAAGCAACTGGGCATGGTTCAGCACAGTGCCGAACATCTTCTGGCTCTCATTAATGATGTGCTCGACATCTCAAAGATAGAGTCCGGAGAACTGAAAATTGCTAATGAGCCTGTTGAAATTATCCCATCTGTCAAATCGGTTGTTACAGCCCTACAGCCATTAGCCAGTAAGAAGGGGATTACGATTGAGATGAACCTGGATCCACAAACCGGGATGGTATCAGGTGATAAGCGACGGATCGAACAGATCGTAATGAATTTACTGAGTAATGCAATCAAATTTACCGATATGGGAACAATTACCCTGAATACCCAGGTCACTTCAGACGAGGTGGTTCTTTCAGTACGGGACACCGGTATTGGGATTCGGGAAGAAGATCTTAACATACTGTTTCAGCCATTTCGCCAGGTTGATTCCGGGACTACCCGGAAACAAGAAGGGACCGGTCTGGGACTTTCGATCTGCAAAAAACTGGTAGGCCTACATGGAGGAAGAATAACGGTGGAGAGTAAGATTGGGGAAGGGAGTTCATTCATGGTTTTTCTCCCGATAATGATACCACGATAACCGTTCATTTTTCTCCAAAAGATACTTGTGTATCTAATTACATCAGTAACTATCAAAAAACGTATTAATATTTGCCGTTTTGGATAAAATTAAAATCAAGAAAAATTTGCATACGTTGGATTCAAGATGACAGATGAGAAATTGCGATCAGAAAACGAACAGATCTCTATCCTCTATGTAGACGATGAGGAAGATCTTCTAACGCTATGCAAGTTATTTTTAGAGCGTTCAGGAGAATTCAAAGTTGAAACCATGAATTCTGCACTGCAAGCTCTGAAATCCTCTCAAATTCACTCATTTGACACCATCATATCTGATTATCAGATGCCAATGATGGATGGCATTGAATTTCTCAAACGTCTGAAGACTGAAGGGAACCTCACTCCATTTATCTTATTTACCGGGAAAGGGCGTGAAGAAGTAGTTATCGAGGCATTGAATAATGGTGCTGATTTCTATCTTCAGAAGGGGGGGGATCCAGCAGCACAGTTTGCAGAACTTTCTAACAAAATTCGCCACACCGTATTGCGAAGACGAGCTGAATCTGAGCTCCTTGAGTCACAGAAAAAAATTGCTGACATTATTGACTTTTTTCCGGATGCAACATTTGCCATTAATAATGAGGGGGTGGTAATTGCATGGAATCGGGCCATGGAAGTAATGACTGGTATTAGAAAGGACGATATGATTGGCAAAGGTGACTATGCCTACACGGTCCCATTCTATGGTACCAGAAGAAAACAACTCCTTGATCTCATTGATAGGGAAGATAATGAGATAACCTCTTTATATCAGTCACTGCAGAGAGATGGTCAGAATATTTATGCGGAGGCATTCACTCCTGCACTCTTTGGGGGAAAAGGGGCATATATATGGGTAACCGGAGCACCCCTGTATGATATTCAGAATAAACGGATCGGTGCTATTGAATCAATTCGGGATATAACCGACAGAAAACAGATAGAACAAGCCCTGCAGGAGAGCGAGGAGCGATATCGGAATGTTGTAGAAGAACAGACCGAATTTATTACCCGGTTCCTTCCTGATGGGACACATGTTTTTGTGAACGATGCATATTGCAAGTATTTTGGTTTCACACGGGAAGAGATCATCGGCCGTCGATTCAAACCAGATATCCCGTCTGAAGACATAGAACAGTTACAGCAATTTTTTGATTCCCTTACTCCTGAACACCCGGCCGATATTATCGAGCACCGGATCATTATGCCTAATGGCAGTATCCGTTGGCAACGATGGAGCGATCATGCTATTTTCAATACTTCCGGAAAATTAGTTGAATATCAGTCGGTTGGCCAGGATATTACCAATAATAAAAGAGCTGAAGTGGCACTCATTGAAAGTGAGAAGAAATACCGGACATTATTTGAGACAACCGGAACTGCAACCACCCTTCTGGAAAATGATGGTACGATCTGTCTGGCAAACTCAGAATTCGAACGGCTTAGTGGATATTCAAAGGATGAGATTGAGAATAAAAAGACTTGGATGGAGTTTGTTGTCACCGAAGATATTGAGATGATGAGAACTCAACACCATTTAAGGAGACAAAATCATGAGAAAGCCCTCATGCATTACGAGTTCAGGTTCCAATCCCGTTCTGGAAAAATACATTACATTTTTTTGACAATTGATGTTATTCCAGATACATTACAGAGTGTTGCATCCCTGTTGGATATCTCGGACCGGAAGAAAGTAGAAGATGAACTGATCGCGGCTAATAAGGAGTATATCAATCTGCTGAACCAGATCCAGACGGTCTATTACCGTAGCGATATCGAAGGCAGGCTGATCAGGGCTAGCAATTCATGGGCATTACTGCTTGGATATAATGATCTATCTGAATGCATAGGCAGGAATATCGCAGAGGATTTCTACTTCAATCCAGGAGATAGAGATAAATTTCTTGAAGAAGTCTACAAAAATGGGGTCGTTTCCGGTTATGAAGTAACCTTAAAGAAAAAAACCGGTGAGCCGGTGGTGGTTTTAACCGCTAGTCATCTCAATTACAATTCAGCGGGAGAGATATTAGGGGTAGAAGGAACATTCCAGGATATTACTGATAGAAAATTGGCAGAAAAAGCACTTATTGAGAGCGAGAAACAGTACCGTGATATTTATGAAAATGCGGTTATTGGAATATTCAAAATGTCTCTTGAAGGTAAGATAATAAGTGCTAATTCTCAGGCCGCAAAACTTCTGAAATACGATACCGCAGATGAATTGATTCAGTCGGTCCCTGATGTGATCTCCCAGGTGTTTCTGGATCCTTTAACTGGTGAAAACGCGAGACAGATCATACGAAAAACTGGATATTTGAAAAATTTTGAAGCCCAGTTCCGTTGTAAGAACGGAGAAACGATGTGGGGTATGTTGAATTCACGCCTGGTAAAGGATGAAAACGGTATCATTCTCTATCATGAAATTATCAGCCAGGATATTACCGATCGGAAACGTGCAGAAGAAGCACTCAGACAGGCAAACCGAAAACTGAATCTGATGACGAGTATTACCCGGCATGATATCCAAAATAAGATCACCACAATTTTAAGTTTCCTGTATCTGGCAAAGGAAGATATTAATGATCCAAATTTGGCTGATTATTGTAAATGGATAGAATCAGCGACAAAACAGATACAGTCACAAATAGAATTCACGCGAATCTATCAGGATATCGGTACTACTGAACCCCAATGGCAGAAACTCGAACCGATTTTGGATCGGTTACCAATCACGGATGCATTGGTATTCGAATCAGATGTTCACGAACTGGAACTCTATGCAGATGCGATGCTTGAAAAAGTATTTTTTAACCTTCTCGATAATTCCATCAGGCATGGTGAGAACGTAACGGAGATACGTGTTTTCTATCGTGCTGACCATGAAGGGATTACTATAATCTGGGAAGATAACGGGATTGGCATTCCTGATGATATGAAGGAACAGATTTTTGAACGTGGGGTTGGGAAAAATACTGGTCTTGGGTTGTTCCTGATTCATGAGATTTTGTCAATTACCGGAATGAGCATCCGGGAGACCGGAAAAGCAGGGAAGGGAGCAACATTTGAGATTTTTATTCCGAATGGAACATATCGTAATATTTGATTTTATGGGGCATGCAAAATATAA
>NZ_JAJRBM010000034.1 GCF_028679455.1 Methanospirillum sp.
AATGATACGGAATCCGATTAACTGGATAATATCCGCGGCAATTCCGCAGAGGAGGGATGCCAGAGTAAAGAAAACCAGTCCGAAGACGTATATGTTTTTTCTTCCGTAGATGTCGGCGAGACGGCCGCATGCCGGTGCCAGGATGGTCATGAACAGCATGTATACGATGAGAACCCAGGTGACGTTGACAAGGGTTGTGTTAAGACTTACCATCATCGTAGGAAGAGCAATAATCAATGTACTGGCATTGAGTATTCCTACCAGCATTCCCAGAGCTGCGACAAGTAATGCCACCCATTTATACGAGTCGTCCGGATGATGGTTTGATTGACAGGTATTCGTGAAGATCGCCTCTTAAGATGTACTGAATATTCGGTGCGGCGTATGGATCGTGAAGGATCCTGCCAGAGAGTTCAGCCCAGAACCTCTGAAATAGTAAGGCAATAAGGATATCCCGGCATCAGGTGATAAAAAAATCAGGTGGTAAATCTGTCCATTGAATGGGATATCCGGTCAACTGATGCGGTTGCATCCGTAATTACGCGGGTAATCTGATCAAGGGCGGCAGATGCCTCCTCTGTTGCAGCAGATGAGTCGACTGCTTCCTTTGCAGCCTGTTCGATGTGACTTCCGACCTCATGGACACTCGCCGTGATCTCCTGAACCGAAGCAGCTTGTTCTTGGCTTGCTCCGGCTACCTCTCCTACTCTCATGGATACCGTTCCGATTGCTTCGGCGATCTTGCCAAAGATGGTAAGTGTCTCCCTGACTGCGGTATTTCCTTCACCAACATCATACAATGAGTTTTTCATCGATTCCGTAACTGCCAGTGATTTTTTCTGAAGTTCTGTTATCAGGTGTGAGATCTTCTCTGCAGACTGTTGTGATTCCAGGGCAAGGGCTTTGACTTCATCGGCAACGACTGCAAATCCCAGTCCTGCGTCACCTGCACGGGCTGCTTCGATGGCAGCATTTAGGGCAAGCAGGTTGGTCTGGTCAGCAATAGAACTGATAACATTGACGATGGTCCCGATATCTGCCATCTGTTGCCCGATTTCACTGATTACCTGATCGGTCTGACTGAATGACACCGAGATCTTTTTCATCCCTTCGTCTGCTCTTCCGACCAGCATGGTACCCTGTTTGGAGAGGTTATCAGTCTCCTGTGTAAGGCTGGCTACCTCATTTGCCTGTCCGGCAACTGAAGCAACGGTAGTCGAGAGATCGTTCATCGCCCGGAGAACCTGTGTTATTCCGTCTCCACTTTTTTCCGCCATATCACTCACCACAGATGCATTATGGGCAAGATTCTGTGCACCTGCCGTGATCTCCTCGACACTGGCACTGGTCTCCTCCATGCCGGCAAGCAGTGAATCAACCTCGCCTTTCACCGCTCCTATGGCAGTTCCCGTCTCTATTCCGATTTTATTCATCGAATCTCTGAAGGGGATAAAGTCACCCTTGACGGTGATCTCTTCGTTGAATCGGTACGAGAAGTCACCCAGTGCATATGAACCTGCCATGTTCATCGCTTCATTAAGCGGTTCGATGATGTTTTCAAGAGTGGTATTTATACCCGAAATAACCTCCTGGTATCCGCCTTTGAACATTAATGCATCTCCCCGCGTATTTAAATCCCCTTCTGCAGCAGCATCTGCGAGTTTCCTGGATTCGGTGATCAGGAGGTTGAGTGTATCAACGGTCTCTTTCAGGGCAGGACCCACTTCATCGTGATCATCAGCAGGAGTGATTGCCATGGATGTATCACCGTCGGCGATCTTCTTCATCGTTCCTACTACGGTCATCTGGAGATTATCGGCGAACCTGTCCATGGCACTGGCAAGGTGTCCGATCTCGTCTTTCCGTTTCATGGAGAGTCGCATTCCCAGATGTCCCAGGATCATCTCATCAAGCATCACCACGGTTTTTGCCAAAGGTCCGGTGATACTTCGTGTCAGGAGAATAGCGAAGGCGATGCCGATGATTGCACCTATGATCGAGACAATAATCATAGTTGTTTTTGCGGTGGCTGCATTAGCATCATTATCGTTTTTAATCTGCTCGGCGACTTTCTTGTTTGTTTCAAGCAGGGATGAGAGAGCCTTGTCTGTCTGTGTCCGGTAATTAGCAAGGCTTGTCCCGGCAGCAAGGGTTGCGAGGGCTTCATTCTTCTTATCATTCTTGATGAACTGTATCGTCTTTGCAGCTTCGGTTTTATAACCGGCGAATGCGGATTTGAACGATTCAAAAACTTCCCTCTCTTCAGGTGCAAGATTCACCTGTTCATACTTGGCAATCTCTTCGTCAACCGTCTTCAATGCCTTGTCAGCAGCCTGCAGGCTTTCATTCTTCTGTTCGGGAACGAGGAGTGCTTTATACGCATCACCTCTGAATTCGTAAAAAGCTCCATTAATTCTACCCAGATAATCGATAGGTAATAACCGGTCCTGGTACATCTGTTCGCTTTTATCGTCCAGAATGCTGATGAATATATACCCGGTCGCAGCAATAATAACTGAAATTATAATAGTTATTAAAAATCCGGCTAGCAATTTTCTGCCAATCTTAACATCGTCCAGCATTTCTATCACCTGATAGTGTTTCCTTTAGCGATTTAGTATATTAAACTATGGTAGAACTTCGAATCCTCGTAGAAAATGACCGGAAACCGATTATTCAAAGAATTCCAGGTGATAACAGATATATGCACCACATCGATAGAGAGTAATACCGGGTTCATCCATTCGGATCTGTTTGTACCTCATGCGAATAACACCTGAAGGAGATTCAGATACCAGATGATTTTTCCAGGCAGGTTATCGATTGTTCCAGATCCCTATACTATGCACGATTATCAGCCTGTCAACAGCATGCCGAGAATTGTTCAGATCGAGAGGTATCTGCCTGCGATTATTCTCCGATGATACGAAAAAAAGGTTAGTATCCCCGTAATTCAGCCCTGACTTTCTCAAGATTCTCAATTCTCTTTTCGAGAGCGGGATGGGTGGAGAAGAGTCCTGCCAGGGTTTTTCCGGAGAGTGCGGGGATGATATAGAATGCGTTTGCCCCTTCTGCTGCAACTTTCGTTTCCGTGGGGAGGCGGTCCATTCTTCCGCTAATCTTCTGTAACGCAGATATCAGGGCATCCGGATTGTTCGTAATGTATGCGGAACCCCGGTCTGCTGCAAATTCCCGGTACCGTGAGAGAGCCATCATCAGGAGGGTTGCAACCACCCAGACGATTGCTGCAACAATCCCGGCAATAATCCATGCCCCACCCTGCTCACGGTTGCTGAACAATGAAGCAAAAAGGAAATTATTCATTATCATTGATGCTATCATGGCAACAAAACTGGCAACCGTCATGGTGAGAATATCACGGTTTTTGATATGTGACAGTTCATGTGCAAGAACTGCTTCAAGTTCATCCTGGTTTAATGCATGCATGATTGAATCGGTAACTGCAACAACTGCATGCTTCGGACTCCTGCCGGTTGCAAAGGCGTTTGGCATAGGAGAGTGCATTACCGCGATCCGGGGTTTTGGAAGGCCTGCCTCTGAACATAACTTTTCGATAGTCCGGTGAAGTTCTGGTGCTTCATCGTACTCGACGATCTTTGAACCGGTAGTCATCAGTACCAGTTTATCAGAGAAGAAATACTGGACCAGGCCCATTACCACGGCTATGACTATGATAAAGCCTGAAGGAAGGCCCAGAGCCATCAGTATTCCCATGAACACCAGATATACCAGTAAGAGCAGCGCCCATGTAAGGATTATACGTCCTGTAAGGCCTGCATCACGTCTCCATTTCATACGACCTTCTTATTATATGGTCCTTGAGGATAAAGAGTTATACCGAAAATGGAAAATTTCTGATATGAGGCGAGAAGAAAGCATATATCCTGGTCTTCTGACCCTCTCATTCTCTCCTAAGATTGATGTCTTTGATATCTTCTTATATCCGCGTGGACAGGTAAAAAAAAGATAGTACAGGTGATACCGGTTCAATCGAAAGGAGATTTAATAATTTTCTGACCAGAGCTCAAAATATGCTTTGGCATGATCACAAACCGGGCAGGCCGGATCCGGTGCACTGCTTCCCTCGTGAATATACCCACAGTTTCTGCATTTCCATTTTGTGATGGTATCACGGTTGAATACCTTGTTCTTCTCGATATTGTTTATCAGTTTCCGGTAACGGCGTTCATGGGCTACTTCAACCTTTGATACATTCCTGAAAGTTTTTGCAATATCAGTAAACCCTTCTTTTTCTGCAATATCCGCAAATGTCGGGTATAAATCTTCCCATTCATGGTGTTCACCATCGGCTGCAGCTTGCAGGTTTTCTAAGGTGGATCTGATCATACCTGCAGGATATGATGAGGTAATCTCCACGTCCCCGCCCTGCAGGAATTTAAAGAACAACTTGGCGTGTTCTTTTTCGTTTTCAGCAGTTTCTGTGAAAATTTCTCCAATCTGTTCGTAACCTTCTTTTTTTGCAACACTTGCAAAATAATTGTACCTCGTTCGGGCCTGGGCTTCGCCTGCAAATGATGCAAGGAGGTTTTTCTCCGTTTTACTTCCTTTTATCTCCATATTATTTCAGACCTCATGCCATCTGGCGTGTGAATGAATGTGCAAAGTAATAATCAGGTACGAATCCATAAAAAGATGATATATGGCAGACCGGTCCGTATCGAGCCTATTGAATCAGTGAATATATCGCAGAATCCTAAATTTTGATTATAGTGCACTGCATAAGGTTTTAGAATAATCGAAGTGAAACGAAGGTTATTCTAAAGCCTGCACACTATATGCACTACATAGTTTAAGCCATACTTTTCGGATAAATCCGGAA
>NZ_JAJRBM010000035.1 GCF_028679455.1 Methanospirillum sp.
GATATTACTGGCATGAGGAAACTCCCATATATAATGAGATTTTTCTCCCGGCAGTCATTGAGGATACAATCCCCTCACATTTATCTGAAACGCTATTTCTTGTCATAGAACTACACTATACAATGAGTAGTAACTACATTAATACACAGCAGATACAGAGAGTATAGTAAGTATCCCTCCAGAGACATGAACCAGAAAGAAAATGAATATCATTGCCCTGTCGAAGCTGCCCTCGTCGTGATAGGTGGAAAATGGAAGGCACTCATCATATGGCAACTCAAATCCGGGACCTTGCGTTTTACAGAGATCATGGAACGCCTCCCCATGATCACCCCTAGAATGATGACAAAGCAACTCAGAGAACTTGAAGAGGATGCCGTAATCACTAGGACCATATATCCTGAAGTCCCTCCACGCGTTGAATATGCCCTGACTCCTCTCGGGAGTTCTGTAGTTCCGGTTCTTGAATCACTCTGCGCCTGGGGTGCAGAATATCTCACCAGCCACGGGTGTCCGATCCCTAAGAAGAGCTGCAACAGGCAGGTCCACACAGATGAACTTGGAGAGCAGGATACATCTCATAACGAACCCTGAACGTACCGTCGGGTATAGGGACAGGCTGCAATGCAGATCCCACAGATCTGGGCACTCACCAGACTGGATGTATGTGACATTTCATATAGATGAGAACAGGTGTCTGCGTCCAGAACTGATCACGATGGAGAATGGGCTCCCAGATTTTTCCGGATGGAGCCTTCGCAGGACAGGTCTCCATGCATATGATGCAAAAATAATGTAAAGATCTGCGCTTGTTAACTTGGTTGCCTCTGATAAAAATAATATTTCCTATTCAAAATTTGGGATCTAATCAGGATAGAGATATCAATTTTCAGAAATTAACTCAGATAGTTCCCTGCTTTTCTTTTCATCTTCGCGTGCTTCATTTTCTTTACCGAGTGCCCTCATGATAGTGGCACGTTGAGCAAAGACTTTTGGATCATCATTTTCGCGCTGAATTGCCTGGTTTATTTCCATTAATGCAGTATCATACTGTTTCCAATCCAGGTGGATTCGCGATTTCATGATCCATGGAGCAGCATGTTCCGGATAATGTGAACAGACCAGATCAAAATATTTTAGAGCTTCTTCATGTCGCGATAATTGGTAGAGGGCAACTCCTTTGTTCATGAGAGTAATACCATCACTCGGATCGATCCACAGAGCCCTATCCAGATATTGCAATCCCTCTTCAAACCGTCCCAGGTCGAGAAGACACCGCCCCTTTTGGATCAGATACGTCATATTTTCAGGTTCGGCCTGAAGCGCAGTATCAAAACATTTCAAGGCATCTTCAAGGATATCACGGGAGGGGTTTTGATCATATAATGCAAGAAGGGCTAACCCTTTGTTGGATGCTGCCTCAACATCCCCAGGTACGAGCGACAATAAATGATCCAGTGAGTGTCGTGCTTTTTCATACTGATTTTGTTTCAGATGAAACAGACCTGCGGTTCGCAATGAGGTGACAGCAAGTTCCCGATCCCCACTTTGTTCAAGGATTTTTGCCCTATTCTCCATGGCATCACCAAAAAACCTGTCATTGACCGGAACCTGTTCATAAACCTTCAAGGCAAGGGATGGGTTTCCTATAGACTCCAGGATCGCTGCTTTTTTCATAAGAATGAGACCGAGTCTCATTGGTTCATCGGTAGAATACCCATAGGATCGATCATATGCTGAGATCGCTTCATCATATCGTCCAAGATTTTCCAGAATTCCCGCTTTATTGAACCACATTGAAGCCTGCTCAGGTTTAATTGAAAGAGCACGTTCACAGGCCTGTAATGCCTCATCAAGATGATTCGGATTCTTTTCACCCGTAATCATCAGGATTGATACTTTCAACTGCCAGGCATCATAATAATCCGGGTACAACTCCAGGGATTTTTCTACAGATGACAGGGCTTCAACCAGCAGATCAGGAATATTATGATAAGATGCCTGCCCAAAGAGAGAGAAAGCACGATTGAGAGAATCTTCTGCTATCGCCTTTGAATCCGCTGATATGGAGAGAGAAGATGAGATTTTATTTTCAGATGATTCAAAATTGCGGGAGCCTTTCAGGTCAGATTCCTGATTAGTCGGAAGAACTGTTGCAACCTTATCGTGATGTTTTTGGGATAAAACAGGTACCTGAATACTTCCAGAACGTTTTGTCTTTGCACGACCCAAATTTACGACATAGGTTTTATTTGCAGGATCGAGAGAGAGTGCATTTTCAAAACAGATGATTGACTGATCCAGATCTCCGGTCTTTGAAAGGGCCACCCCAAGTGCGTTCCAGGCTTTATGATTCGTATGCTCCGCACTCGCTACCGCATGTAGTTTTTCAACTGCCTCAATATACTTTCCTTCTTTATAGAGCCGGACACCGTCCTGGAATGTGTTCATTTCAGTTCAACTGCATATGTTGATTAGACTCTTTATGGATTATCATATCGCTGTACAGTAAATTATGGCGTACCTGGAAAAATTCATGATAAAAATTGCGGATATTTTTAAAAAATACACCTAATTCTGAAGCGGTTACCAGTCTTTACGCATAGCTTCTTTTTTGAGATCAGGTGGCATGAGTTCAATTGCATAGCGAAGTGAAGTCCGGGGCATCAGTTTTTTGTGAGTCATCACATACTCAAAAACTGATTGTTGATGTTCCCTGCTTGCTTCTTTTAAAAGCCATCCGTACCCTTTGCGAACCATATCATCTTCATCTGTGAGGAGAAGATCCGCTATGACAAATACCTCATTCAGAAATTTGCCATGTTTTGCAGGAATAATCAGAGAGACTGAAGCCGCTCTGCGCATCCACCGATTCTCTGATCTGGTCCATTTGATAATTTCATCAATGGTATCCGGGTACCGTACAATTAGATCACCGATTGCATGATTGCAGAATCCATCACAGGTGGCCCAATTGGTAATATATTGAGAGATCCAGGAGGTGATAACTGGAAGATCATCCGGCTCCAGCATCCATGAAAGTGATGCCATCCAGGAAGATACAACAAAAGCTTCTTCACAATATCCGGATTTATACAACGTTTCACATAATGCAAAGATATCTGCCTTTTTGCGCGTTTTGATTTCAGGCAGATAACGTTTTGCAATTTTTGCTACATCCCCGGATTTTACCCCGTAATGAGGTACTTCCTCTTTAAAAAAACGTTGAAAATTCTCCCAAGTCTTTGCATCACTATGGGCAATCAGTTCTGTTTGTATCTGATCAATTATCGGATCCACACAAAACATGGGAACCAGGATGAAATATTATATTGGAAATAAGATTTGAAACAAATTCATCTTACTCCAAAACCCCCTATGAGACGCCCCCTCATAAAGGGTTTTTAGTGATTACCGTCATCCAAATGAGATAGAAGTAGCTCCCATCGAAGATGAAAATGAACCTCCGGAACCTGAACCTGTTGTTGAAGCCGACCCTTTCTGTGTTGC
>NZ_JAJRBM010000345.1 GCF_028679455.1 Methanospirillum sp.
GCTCCTGAATCGTGGTTTTGATCCGATCCAGTACCGGTTGCAGCGAGGTGCACAGAGAAGGAGGACCTTTAAGCGGGAGATTATGAGTCATTATTACTCTGAGTCGCTCCCTGAGTATCTCATCGATCTCATCCTGATGAATTTTGACGATCCCATGTTCAACGACTCGGTTTACCAGTCTCCATCGTTCTTCAGTGAGACGGGCTGCTATTTCCACGTAATGAATTACCGGAATAGCAGTTGAAGTTCCTGATAAACCAAGACTGGCTGCAATCACCAGTTTCTTTTTTGGGTCCTCTTCCAGAAGATACCGGTATACTTTCCAGGATTGATATCGGCTTACCCGGTCAATGAGCATTCGATCACCTGAACAGGAGATTAGAAGCCTGGTGACCGGATAGGCAGAGATGATGATCTTTACTGCTGCAGCTTCAGAGGGTACTTCCGGCAACTCATCCGGAGGTTGACGAGGATTGAACATGAGTGATGCAGAAACGATCTCAAAGGCTTCTTTTACTGCCAGACGCCCGGCAGGAGAATCCAGATACTGATCAAGAGAAGCAGTGTTAGTACTGATAAAAGACTGGGCTTCTTTTAAAAAGGGATATTTAGCAAGATCTCTCAGGTCAAGTGCAACCATGCATCAGTCTGCTTCGATACGTGGTGCAAGCAGATATTCAACATGGCCTTTCCCACCTGCAATATCAAATGAAAATTTCACGGGATGATCTGTACCTAATTGAATCGTCACTTCAGATGCATGTGACATCACTTTTCCCATATCCTTTAGGTAATCAATGGAAAAGAGGGAGCGAGCCTCTGCAAAATTACATGATATCATCTCTTCTGCGGTGAATTCCCGCTCGATATGATCACTGTCTCCTTCGGCAATAATATAAAATAACTTCTTATCAGGATTTATCCCAAGCCACATCTTATCTGAAACAACTGCTGCTGACTTGATGGTATTATATAGATCTACACCTGAAACGGTCACCACACCAGGAAGTTCGATTCCCGGAGTATTTGGATCTTTCTTGATAGTATTGGTATCAAGAAGCGTGATGGCATAATGATATCCTTCAAATCGTACTTCGATTTTGTTTGCACCGTCAGGGTAATCAAGGCTTACTTCACTGGCTTTTCCCATCATGGTGAAGATATTTTTCATCTTCGTAATATCGAGCCCTAATTCACCCGGGGTTGCTTCATAGGTGTTGAACGCATCCCGCTGGAGAGTAAGTATTACCATGGCGACGTTTGCGGTATCGACTGATCGAATCCATACTTCTTGTTCTGAAAAATGCATCCTGCATTCGGTTACCAGAGCAGCGACGGCGTCGATAGAATCTCGAAAAGTATCGGCGTTTATTGTTCCTTTCAGCATCTGCGCTCCCTACTGTTGTATCATTATTAGTTTGAAACACATATAAGTGCTGGTCTGTGTAATAATTAACGAATAAGGTGGATACGAGCGACTTATGGGTTCTCAATGGGGTAGGGACAAGGTATACCAGAAGGCAATGAAGCAGGGATACCGCTCCCGTGCTTCATTCAAATTAAAAGAAATTCTGGAGAAAAATTTGGTTTTGCGACCACATGACAATGTGGTGGATCTTGGTGCAGCTCCGGGCAGCTGGCTGCAGATATTAAAAGAGAATACCTCTGGTATGATCGTAGGAATCGATCTGAATCCGATTCAACCGTTAGAAGGGGTTACGACATTTACAGGGGATTTTTCAAAACCAAGAACGGTAGCCAGGGTTTTGGAATTATTACCTGTGGTCAATCTGGTTGTCTGCGATGCATCACCCAAACTATCCGGGCATAAATCGTATGATCAGGCCAGATCTATTGATCTGAATAAGATGGCTCTTGATTTTGCAATACAGGTTCTTTGCCCTGGTGGAAACCTGGTGATGAAATCATTTCAGGGTGAAGATTTCCCTTGGATATATCGTAAGGTTAAGGAGGAGTTTTTCCGGGTTACCACTCATAAGACCCATTCGAGTAGAAAGGGAAGTACTGAGATCTATATCATTGCCAGAAATTTCATAGCGGGAAGGGAAGACCTGTTTGATGAAGAGTCTGAAGAAGTGATAACACCGGAGAATAATGGCAGTTCGTGATGATTATCAGCGTCCCGTAAGTAATATCAGAATAAGTCTGAATTCAGGTTGTAATCTCCGATGTATCTATTGCCACCGGGAAGGTGAATGCAAACCTGAAGACCCGATGCCTCTAGAGGATATCAGAGAGATCCTGCTTGCCTCAGAACGGCTCGGTATCAGATCGGTGAAATTTACCGGAGGTGAACCGCTACTTAGGAAGGATATTCTGGATGTTATCAGATCGGTTCCGTCCGGGATTGAATCATCGATGACCACAAACGGGACCCTCCTAGGGCCGCTGGCGAAGGATCTCCATGATGCAGGTCTTTCCCGGGTAAATATCAGTCTGGACAGTCTGCGGCCTGATACGTACCGGAAAGTTGCCGGAGTAGAAAAACTTGATGATGTACTAGCGGGAATCGAAGCTGCAAAAATCGCCGGACTTATTCCCATCAAGATCAATATGGTCCTCTTGAAAGGAATTAATGAGGACGAGGTTGAGGATTTCATTGCGCTAGTTGCAAATGACCGGCATATGATATTGCAGATCATTGAACTGATGGATCTCGGGGACTGTCCTTACCATGCAGATCTTTCTGATCTGGAGGATCATATTGCAGCATCGTCAAAGCGGGTCATCACGAGAAGGATGCATCACCGGAAAAAATATTGTTATGGTGGAGCTGAGATTGAATTTGTCAGACCATTTCATAACTCCGAGTTTTGCAAGCATTGTAATCGGCTTAGGGTCACTTCAGATGGAAAACTGAAACCCTGTCTGCTCAGGAGCGATAATCTCGTGGATATCAAAGGAAAGAAAGGAGCAGAACTGGATGAGCTCTTTCAACAGGCGATACGTAGGCGTGAACCCTATAACTCCTGATTGATCAGGCGACGCTTTTAATCTTCTGTCATCCAATTTCCTGTATGCTGGAAGTTAATGAATACGAACGGGTGCTCCAGACCCTTTATAAAAAATCTCTTATCCTCGAAGATACCTCTGATTTTCATCCAGTTCTAAGATTCTGGTACTTTGACGCAATGGCTCATCTGGATTATTCGATCTCGCTTCTCGCATATCAGGCAGATTCTCCCCGGAACCTGATGAGCCGGGAATATCTTAAACACCGGGTAGATCAGGCTGAAGATGAACATCTTCGTATCTTTCCCGACTTTATAGCCTGGCTAGAAGATAATCATACAGCAGAATTTGAAAAATTTCCTTTGTTTATTCAGAAGATCTATTCATCTCATGATCCGGCATCTTATCGTTCATTCAGAATCACTCTTAATCCTGATGATAAAAGACCAATTCCACCTGAAACTTTACAGATGATGGTTGATGAGATGTTTGACCGGTCCTACCTGTCTGCTCAGTATAACGGATCTTCAGTTGCTGAGATGCTTACTGAATTCTCCAGGTCCTGCAGATGAATACTACTGCTGATGTCAGCAGGATTTGTTCAGACCTGGTGAAGATCAGGTCTGATAATCCCCCTGGTTTTACCGATGAAGTGATCGCTTACCTGCAAGAATTCCTGGATAGTATCGGGATGAAGACTCGCACGGTCACCCGGGGTCGTCGTCATAATCTCATTTCAGTTCATCCCAAAGGAAAACTTCTCCTCTGTGGTCATGTCGATGTAGTTCCTGCGCTTGATGATGGATGGACATATCCTCCCTATTCAGGGGTGATATCTGATGGATTTGTCCATGGCCGTGGATCAACTGATATGAAAGGGGGTTGTGCAGCATTGCTGGCAGCTCTTCGTTCGGTTATGAATTCAGGTGGTAACCCGGAAGTTGATGTTGCATTTGTCGCAGATGAGGAAGGGAAAGGAGAATTTGGGATGGAGCAGCTGGTTGAAGAAAGGATTCTGGTACCTTGTGATACTATTATTGCTGAACCAACCCCCCCACGATCTCCTATCATCGGTGAGAAAGGAGTACTCAGGACAAAAGTAACCTTCTCAGGTAAATCAGGACATGCATCTCTTCATCCGGTGATTGGTGATTCGGCAATTATTCAGGCATGCCGGTATCTGGAATTCTGTCAGACTCTTCATGAACGGGAATGGAATCTGGATCCTGAAATTATGGAAGCCATTGATACAACGGTCCAGTCATATCAGGAGAACACCGAGTTATCGTATGAGGATGGGTATCGGATACTCTCTCGTATTATGTATAATCCCGGATTCATCGAGGGAGGGGAACGGATGAATGTAATAGCTCAACGTTGCGATCTCTCTCTCGATATGCGGATTCCGTGGGGATGTAACATCGATGAGGTATTATCACTGATGCATACTGCTGCACCAGCAGCAAACATTTCAGTTTTGGAATCATCAGAACCAACATTCAGCAGACCAGGATGGCTTTCCCAACTTATCTGTACTGGAATACATTCGGTGTATCAGACCTCCGCTCATCCGGGATTAAGCCAGGCAGGGTCAGATGCCAGATATCTTAGGAGTAATGGGGCTGAAGTGGTTATGTACGGACCGGGAGACCTGAGTCTTCTCCATTCTGTAAATGAGCGTGTTCCGGTCACCATGCTTGAAAACTGCCAGAAGGTATACGAATACGTGCTTAATCAACTTCCCTAATCTGTTTTTGATTAAGATATTAATCCTGTATTCTCACGAAGCATTTAGAGTTTCAGGGCTATCAGTATATATGTCAGTATCAAAAGTGTTCCTTCTTTTTTGTCTTTGTTGTCTGACAATTTTCCCGGTCAATGCGGATCTGAAAATTCATTTTCTTGATGTGGACGATGGCGACGCAGTCCTGCTTCAAGCAGACGATAAGACTATGCTTATTGATTCAGGGACTGCCAATTCAGGAAATCTCACCAGATATTATCTTCAGGAATTGGGAATTACTAGGCTGGATCAGGTTCTTGTAACCAGCACTGAAGAAGGTAGGACTGGTGGATTGACAAATATTCTTAACGCAACTCCAGTAGATTCCTACTTTGATGGAGGATGGAATAGTTCAGGTGGATCATATCAGGATATTATCAATAAGATGCAGGAAGATCAGATGCCTATGACCCGGGTTACTGCTGGAAATTCCATCCCGTTTGTTGATGGTGTCAATATTTCACTCCTTAAACCTGCAAATAAGAGCGGTACCCTCGCCACTGATACCCTTATTCCGTTCATTACGTATGGAAATTTCAATGTTTTGCTCATGGGAACTCATAATGATGTGCCAGAGATTCATAATGTACAGATCGTAAGGGTACCAGATCATGGATCATCGCATAGCATAGATCCCGAGTTTATTATTCAAGTCCATCCAGAGATTGCCATTGTTAGTACAGGAGGAGGGGCGTCGATAGGATATCCCGAATATGGTACCATTAACACATTGCAGACTGCTGGAGCAGAGGTGATGAGAACAGATTCCGATGGTACCATTATCATCGAAACGGATGGGAAATCAGTTTCTGTAACAAAACTTCGGATGGAACCTGAAATTACCTTGTCGCTTGTCAGTGTTGTAGAGACCCGTTCTCCATCCTAATCAATTCAGATCCGATGAGATCTATGTCTTGTTAATTATTGAAATGGAGTGGTATAGTGGTGCTTACATCTCTACACGGGTTACTACTCCGTGAACCTTGTGTGGGGGAAGCCGATAATATTGAACAAACGAAGGACAAAGCCTTTTAATTACATAGAA
>NZ_JAJRBM010000346.1 GCF_028679455.1 Methanospirillum sp.
AGTCAGGATATGGCAGACCGGCAGTTCTTTGATCATATCAATCCAACAGGAGAAAGCCCGATTGACAGGGCAGCCCGTCACCATTATAATCAACTCAGAACTCTGCCAAACGGACAGAAATTCTATGGTATCAGTGAAAATATTGTGAAGATCCCTATCGGCGACGTATACCAGTTCGGGGATATCAACCCTGATAATCCGGACCAGGTTGCTTCTGTAACCATTCAATCATTTATGAATAGTATATCTCACAAAACAACCCTGCTTCTGCCAGAATTTGAAGTAATCGGCCTTGGCACATCATTTGATGGGACAAGTTATTATGTCACTCAGAATTTCTTCTAAGCGGGGAATGAGATATCAATTGAAAAAAGTGGTTTCCGGGTTTATACCTTAAACCGGTGAATCTCTGTTTTTAGCTGACTGGTGAGATCACCAACTTCCATGATGGCGCTGTTAATCTCTTCAACCGATGCACTGACCTGCTCTGCAAGCGTTGAGAGTTCTTCTACCTGTTTCAGATTCTCACCGGTCAGTTTAAGGCCTTCATGTGCAGTATTCACTACCGAGGTGGAGATGTTGGCCTGATCTTCAATTGCTCTTACAATCTCCTGCATGTCCCTGGTAACTTCTGAAGCTCCGTTCACCATCTGATTGAGTGACTCTATCGTCTTGGTTACACTCTCAACTCCGTGAGCGATCTCAGAGTGAGAAGACCGGATGGCAGTAGATGTCTTCTCACTACTCCGCTGGATGGCATTAATAACATCAGAAATGTGATCCGTTGCTTTGCGGGCATCAGCGGCAAGGTTCTTCACCTCACCTGCTACCACTGCAAATCCCCGACCCGCATCTCCGGCCCTGGCTGCCTCTATTGCCGCATTCAGGGAGAGCAGATTGATCTGTCCCGCGATATCATTGATCATCTTAACAATCTTATTGATCTCACGGATCTGGCTATTGAGTTCTTCAATATCCTCAACACTCTCCTGAGCGATCTGTTTTACCACATCCATCCGATCATTCGCTTCATTTCCAAGGGCCTGCGCTTCACTTCCCCGTACCGTTACATCCTGGGCATGCTTGAGAATCTCCTGGGATGTACTGGTGATCTCCTCATTTGATGCAGAGAGTGTAGAGATCTGATCGGTAATATCCTCAATATGGGCGATAAGATCCTTGCCGGTTTCAGCAGACTGCTGGACGGTTTGAACCACCTGCATTGCCGCTTGTGCAATGGACTCAGAACCCTTGCTAATCTCCTGCATGGTATCAGATACTTCCCCGGAAACCCGGTTCACTTCCTGAAGAGCATTACGGAGAGCACCCACCGTCTTTATGGCATCGTTTTTAACAACACCAAGAGGATCATCCTCTCTGACCGCTATCGATGCAGTCAGATCTCCAGCTGATACCTTTTCAAAAGCACCTGCAAGATCCTGAGCACTTGCATCCAATGCTGATGAGTGGTCTTTTGCTTCCTGGATCATCCGCTGGATCTCTTTCTCTTTCCCGATCTCATCGGTACGATCCTTATAGGTGGACATTACGCTGGAAACTTTGTCATGTTTGTCCAGCAGCGGGATGATGTCCTGTTCAATATGGTGTATCCCTGCAGGAAACTCAACTATCAGATTCCCTGTTACTGCTTTTTTTGTTTTCACCGCTTCTTTCAGGCCCATCCCGGACTTTTCGATTATTTTAAAATCATGGGCTTTCATCGCAAGAAGTTGAGTCTCGGTGAACCCGCTCATCTGCAGGAATGATTCATTAACCTTGAGAATGCGAAGATTTAGATCCATCAGAAGGAGCGGGAGCGGATTCTGATTAATCATCGTCATCTCCTGCTGCTGGAGTTCACGGATAGTCTCCATCTGATCTTTCATCTCCCGTTCTACCCGTTTCCGCTCTGTAATGTCACGGAACGTTGCCTGGGTTCGTTGTCCTTCAGGAAGGTCCAGAACTTTCAGGGTGACTTCGGCATCAAAGGAAGTACCGTCACCGCGATTGAGAACAATTTCAAAGTTTTGTGGAATGCCGTTGAGTGCTTCATCATGCCGTTTCCTGAAAAAACTCATCGAGTCAGTTTCATCCGGTTGCGCGGGAGGGGCAAGATCACGGAGGTTTTTTCCGAGGATATCCTCACCACGAATACCAAATATTTCCGAGGTCGTGGTGTTGCATTCGAGGAGAATTTCCTTGTCAAAAAGGGTAATGGCATCATATGCCGCATCAATCATGGCCCGGTATTTTCGTGCCTCTGCCTCACGAAGCTGATCATTCTCCCTGCTCTTTTTCCGGTTTTCTGACTCACGTATTTCGCGTTGGATAACCGGGATAAGTGGTTTCAGATTTCCTTTAAAAATATAATCATGAGCACCACTCTTCATGAGCGAGACAGCAGTATCCTCACCGATCTCACCTGAAATAACAATAAATGGAATGTCAAGGGATCTTTTTGTAAATTCCTGCAGAACATCAAGCCCGTTAAAACCTGGAAGAGCATAATCACAGAGGACCACATCCCATTCTTTGGTATCTAACGCTTCACGAACGGATTGCAGCGTATCTAACCTCAGAAGATCTGTTGA
>NZ_JAJRBM010000347.1 GCF_028679455.1 Methanospirillum sp.
ATCTCTCCACAATTGTCGGTAAGGTACAAAACGCGCTGTGACAGAGGCAGGATCTTTTTCGTGTCATCGACAAACAATCCTGAAGCGAACTCCTGCCTGAAAAAACTGAGAAAATCTTCCTGAATGGTGTGACCTTTTACTCCGTAATCAAAAATATTTCCGATCACTGCTGCAGTAACCAGATCTCTAAAATTGGTGAGGTTTTCGCTGACCAGATCAAGGACAGCAGCTGCATCACGGTTTGACTGTTCTTTGAGTGCAAGAAATGGATCAGTGGTGTCGAGTTGGAAATAGACTGACCGGTGGAGCAGGCTGGCTACAACCGGATGGGTATATGGGGTACCCTGAAGAAAGGTGAGAAGTTTTGTTGCGTGCCCTATAAGGGCCTGATATTTCTCTTCGGGTACCGAGACGAGTTCTGCTTCAAGCATGACACGAGATAACAGACAGTCAAAACAGCGATCATCATGATGCATGGGAAACTCCTGAAAAAAGGGTAATGGGGCCATCGAGATTCGAACTCGAGTCAGAAGACCCCCAGTCTCCTAGGATGCCAGGCTACCCTATGGCCCCAAGTCCATACTATTTTCTCACCTCTGACATATGTACTTACTTGTTTAGATCTACCCTGTTTTGCAATCTATATAGATATCGGCCACTCTTTGACCCATGAATAGTCTGGTCGGCCATTAACGCACATTTTAATTTGATGAAAAGATCGATGTGTCTGGTTTTGATTATGCTGGTTCGTCCTTTTTACCGAGGGATAAAGACAAAATATTAAATATGTAGATCGGAGATAATACCGTAGTTATTTGATAATACGGGGCCCAGTCATGCTCAAGGAGAAGATAGCCGGTATCATTGAGGATATCACAAAGGTAGAGGGGGTACGGCTTTGTGCACTTGTCTCCCGCGACGGGATCATGCTGGGGAAACATGCCGCAGGTGATTTTAATGAAGCATGGTTTGCAGCGATGTGTGCTACCCTGCTTGCATCAGCAGAGTCTGCAGCAGTAATCATTAAGATTCAGTCGCCTGATATGGTCACCATCCAGTCCTCTGATGGAATACTGATCATCATGGGAGCCGGGGATAAGATCCTGCTCACGACTCTGATTGATCCGTCCGCTGATATGGCAACCGTAACTGCAACGTTGCATGAGATCGCTGAGGATGTCGGGGGGAGTTTCTGATGGCAACGATAATGGTTATCGATGACAGCCCGTTCATCGTTGATATCTTTGTGACCATGCTTGAGCGGGGCGGATATACGGTTTACTCTGCTAACAGTGGTCCGGAAGGGATAGAACTGCTGAAGAGTGTGACGCCTGATCTGATTTTACTGGATATCATGATGGAGCCAATGGATGGCTGGGAAACACTGGTCGCGATCAAGCAGAACTTTGCAACCAAAGATATCCCCGTCATGATGCTCACGGCTAAACAACTGACCCCCCAGGAAGCCCAGGAATACGGGATGTATATTGAGGATTATATTCTCAAGCCTGTTACTCATTCAGAACTTTATTCTGCGATTGAAGGGGTTATCAACCGGAGGCAGCAGATCCAGGATGACATGGCCAAGGCAAAGGAAGGAGGATTTGAGGAGACCCTCATTAACGAGTACGGGCGCCTAGTGAAAAGTGTTGAGATCAGCAAACGCCTACTAAAACTTCTCTCTACCACCTATGATCTCTCCGATCCCTCCATGAAACTATCTGATGATATCAATATTGCAATCAGGAGTATGGAGACAAACCTGAAGTTTCAGGAGATGAGGGTCACCCAGATAAGAGAAGAGTTCTCTGGCAAGTCTGCGTAACTTCTTTTTTTCGTATGGAGCGGTAACCCCTCACTGATATCTGTTTTTCCCTACATTATGAAGTAGATCGAGCACTAACCTCAGGTACCATGTTTGATCTCGTATGTGTCAAGTGCGGTGAGTCATATCCGGCTGACACGGTTCTATATACCTGTAAAAAATGCGGTCATCTCCTCGAGGTCAGATATGATCTGGCATCTGTCAATATCACCCGCAGGGAATGGCTCTCCCGTCCTCTCTCAGTATGGCGATATCGTGAGATCCTTCCGGTACAGCGTGAACCGGTAACACTTCAGGAGGGTGGTACTCCGCTCTATCACTTAAAGCGGATCGGTAATGAACTTGGGATGAAGGAACTCTATGCCAAACATGAGGGGATGAATCCTTCAGGCTCCTTTAAAGATCGTGGGATGACTGTCGGTGTTTCCATGGCGCTTCAACTGGGTATGAGTTCGGTTGCCTGTGCCAGTACCGGTAACACCTCAGCTTCACTTGCGGTCTATGGGGCCAAAGCAGGTATTCCAACCATCGTCCTGCTGCCGGCCGGTAAAGTTGCACTCGGCAAGGTGGCGCAGGCACTCATGCACGGTGCACGGGTCATCTCGATCAAAGGGAACTTTGACCAGGCGCTTGAGATGGTCCGTGCCCTGTGTGAGGCCAAGGGTATCTATCTGTTGAACTCGGTCAACCCGTACCGTCTCGAAGGGCAGAAGACAATCGGGTTTGAAGTGATCGATCAACTGGATGGAGCAGTGCCGGACCGGATGGTGCTTCCGGTCGGCAATGCCGGAAACATTTCCGCAGTTTACAAAGGAATTCTGGAACTTAAAGCCCTTGGATTTGTTGACAAAATGCCCATGATGACCGGTATTCAGGCTGCCGGATCGCAGCCGGTGGTCAGGGCAATCCGTGAAGGACTGCCTGAAGTGGTTCCTGAAGCCAGCCCGGAGACAGTAGCTACCGCTATTCGAATCGGTGCGCCGGTAAATGCTGAAAAAGTTCTCACTGCGATTCGTGGTAGTGGTGGGACTGCCGACTCAGTTACCGATGAAGAGATCCTTGCCATGCAGCGTGACCTTGCCCGTAAGGAGGGTATTGGTGTTGAGCCTGCATCAGCTGCATCGGTGGCAGGTGTGAAGAAACTGGTTGAGTCAGGGGTTATCGACCGGGATGAACGGGTGGTCTGTGTGGTTACCGGCCATCTTCTGAAAGACCCTGAAACGGTGATAAAACAGTGTGCTCCCCCAGTCGAATGCGAAGCAACGCTCGAATCATTACTGGCTGCGTTACAACTCTGATCCTGGTGCTTCTTGTCCTGCCTGTTGCCGCTCTGCAGGTTACCTATCAGATCGGTGCGAACGGGACGGATTACCATGCTGAGGCAGTAGTAAATGGTACCGATAGGTTTGAGTTTGTCCAGAGTGGGATGCTTGGTGAGCGGATTCCACTTTCGGTACGGAATGTGACCCTCTTTCAGAACGGGGTAAATACCACATACACTCAGGAGCGTGGAGGGATTACGTTCCCTAAAGGGAATTATAGTATTATCTATGACGGTGTCCTGTCAGGAAATACCTTCCAGAGCCAGTTACCAGAACCCGGGTCAGTATCCATCATCCTGCCAGACCGGTACAAGGTTGACAATCCCCTCCTGACCTCCCTGCAGCCGGGTGGATCCCGTACGAACCGGAGTGAGAATCAGACGGTTATCACCTGGGATACGACCCGATATTTTGATGTCAGGTTTTATGATGCCAACCAGGAGAATCTGCTGGGCATATTTGCTCAGTTCTGGCTTATCATTGCCGTAATGCTCCTGCTTCCGTTCGTCTTCTCGCGGAGGCGTCAGGGATGACCCCTGTCTCCTCACTCATCGTACTGCTCCTATGAGGTGCCCGCAGTACTGCTCCTTTTTTGCAGGTTGAGTGCGGCACCACCGTTGTGATTGCCTTGTTGAATCTGTTCAGCTATCTGTTTGCTTATGTCATCTGCGGGTCGGACAAAAAAGGGCAGATTTTTGTTTTTTTCAGCGAGAAAAAAATCTAAAATCTCACCCCTTTTCACCTAAATTTCGGTATAATTTGCTTATTCTCAATTCAGGCATCACAAAATCGCACCTGAAGCCGCGCCTCTGTCAAAAACGGCATGATTTTGATTCGCTCGATTTTGCATCAAGTTCAAAATTGTACCTCGGGCTTTTTTTTTTATTTCAAGGCAAAATCGAGATTTTTGAATCAGTTCGTTCAAAATCAGCCTAAATTAAAAATCAAAGGTCAAAACGCAATGATTGTTGATTTGGCATGTTTTGTGCAGCATAAATCTTAAATGCTGAGGGATACACGTGATACAGTAATCAGGAGATACAACCATGATTGACGTACTTGTTCCAACCAGAGAGGGAATGGCATCAGTCCCACCAAAGTCAGATCAGGAGACTATGGAAGAGTTTAAGGCCCGTAATGCCTGGGGTCTGTACATGAGTGTGGATTTGAGAAATTGTAACCCGGAGAGTATCCGCGATGCGGGTAAGATCCGTAAGTTTGTAGTTGATCTCTGCGACCTGATCAAGATGAACCGGTTTGGGGAACCTCAAATCATCAACTTTGGTCCCTGTGAGCGCGTGGCAGGGTACTCGATGACCCAACTGATCGAGACCTCATGTATCACTGCTCACTTTGCAAATGAGACCAACACTGCATATATTGATATATTCTCCTGCAAGGAGTATGCTCCTCAACTCACCGCTGATTTCTGTCGTGAGTTCTTTGGTGCAGACTCAATGGATGTTCACATCTCGTTCCGCAATTAAGCGGCTATATCCCGGCTACTCTTTTTTCAGTAAAGAATTGTATTCGGGCGATCCCCGTAATCACCGAGAACGGGGGAATTACCGAATTATGATCCCAGGATCTGATCTCTCCCGACCGTTATGAATCACGCACGGCTTTGGCAACTTTTTCACCAAATGCTGCTGCCGCCAAGGGCCCGTTTGCAGTGATGATTCGTCCATCAACTACCACCGGACTGCTGGTAAAGATCCCGCCACCTTTCCTGATCTGTTCAATTGCCTGATCATCATTCCAGACAGTTGCCTTCTTATCCTTCAGAACACCTGCCTGACCAAGAATAGCAGGGGCCAGACATATGGCACTCACAATGCTTCGCTGCTGGTCGAACTTTCTGACCAGTTCAAGCAGTGATTGATCGTTCCAGAGATATTCGGGTGCTCCTCCGCCACCCACAATCATGATGCCTGCATAACCACTGATCTCATCTTTGTTTACTTCACTGATGGTCCGCTCGATCATCATGGTCCCTCCAAGCATTCCTACTGCCAGTCCACGGGTGGTGGAGATCACTTCATAGGGGATGCCTGACTGCATGAGATAATTGATCGGTTCAGTGAGTTCTTCATCCCTGAAATTTCGGGGGGCAATCACAATGAGAACTTTTTTTTCTGATGTCATCTTCTCTGATCTGGAATAGGAGATGCTGGCTAATAAGGTATCGCTGAAAAAAA
>NZ_JAJRBM010000348.1 GCF_028679455.1 Methanospirillum sp.
GACGGTAGGATTCTGTACGTAAATGAGACAACCGCTGCCAGAGTAGGTCATCCGGTTGAAGATATGATCGGAAGATCGATGTATCTCTTTACCCCTCAAGAAATAGAAGAAGAACGAAGAAATTTTGCTGGTTTTGTAATCAAATCAGGTGAACCGGTTTATTTCACAGATGAACGAGCCGGTCGAATACTGGAAAACAGTTTTTATCCAATCTTTAATGATATAGGAGATGTTACCCGTATTGCCATCTACGAAAGAGATGTAACTGAAAAACTTGAATCTGAGAGGAAGATAGCAGAGAGTGAAGAGAAATTCCGCAGATTCGCAGAAAATGCTCGTGATATGCTCTTCCGCCAGTCCGTTCCAGATGGTACATTTGAATTTATCAGTCCTGCATCGATTGAATTGACTGGATATAGGCCGGATGAGTTCTATGCAGATCCTGATCTTTGGAAAAGACTGATCGATTCAGCGTGGTTGGATTATTACGCTGAAAGATTTGGCAATCTTCTGGAAAACAATATTCAACTCATGTATGAGTACCAGATCATCGACAGATCCGGAAAAATACATTGGCTTAACCAGAGAAATGCCTTGGTTACCGATGAACTGGGAAATCCCATAGCACTTGAAGGAATCATCACTGATGTTACCCGACAGAAAACCATTGAGCATGAACTTCAAAGAAGTGAGCAACGTTTCCTCACAGTGACCCAGAATGCCCGCTCATGGATCTGGGAGATGGATGAAAATGGCATCTATACCTATTCAAGTCCCACAATTTTTGATATCCTCGGATGGAGGCCGGAAGAGATCGTAGGAACTCATTTTTCTGTTATTTTTGACCCGTCAATCAGAGACTCATTACAGACAGAAGTGATGAACATCTTCAGTTCCCATGAGCCATTCCACGAATTCATCAGTTTCAATCAGCATAAGAATGGCTCAAAAGTTATCTTGAAAACAAGTGGTATTGCAATATATGATGCTAACGGAAAATTTGCCGGGTACTCCGGTGTTGATCAGGATATCACCAAAGAGAAAGAAGCAGAGGAAAAACTTGTTGATAGTGAAGAAAAGTACCGACTCCTAGCTGAACATGTGCATGATGTAATCTGGACAGCGAACGAAAATTTAAAACTCACCTATATCTCTCCTTCAGTAACAAAACTTCGGGGATTTACTCCGGAAGAAGTTTTGAAAACGACGATCCAGGACTCAATGACCCCGGAATCATTCAGGCTTGTAATAAAACATCATGAGCAACTGATGGAATCAATTCAAAAGGGAGTCACGGTCCCTGAAAGTCTGGCATTAGAACTTGAATTAAAGTGTAAGAACGGATCCACAATATGGGCTGAACTGAAAATCACAATATTACTAGACAGTAATAACAATATTTCCGGATTAATCGGAGTTACCAGGGACATCAGCCAGAGGAGACAGGTGGAAAAGGCACTCAGAAAAACAAATCTCCAACTCAGTCTCCTCACCGGTATCACTCGCCATGACATTCTCAATAATATCTCTGTTATTTACGCATATCTTGCACTTATTGAAGACAAGATAACCGATCCAGACTTGGTAGCATCTCTCAAGGTAATGATAACAGCTACCGAGGAGATTCAATCACAGATCGAATTTACCCGGGTCTATGAAGAACTCGGTACCCATGAACCACAATGGATACATCTCAACACCGCTATGCCCCGTGCATTTCTCCCGGATTCAATATCCCTCATCACAGATCTACCAAATGTGAGCATATTTGCCGATCCTATGCTTCAAAAAGTATTTTTTGCTCTCCTTGATAATTCAATCCGACATGGTAAACAGGTAGCCGAGATCAGGGTGTCGATAAATAATACCGGTGATGAACTTATGATCGTATGGGAAGACAACGGAGATGGTGTTCCTGAAAGGGAAAAAAAGTTGATATTTGAGCGAGGATTAGGGAAGAATACCGGACTCGGATTATTCCTGGTTCGTGAGATACTCTCGCTGACCGGAATTGTGATTCGTGAGAGGGGGATTCCGGGAAAAGGAGCACGATTTGAGATCGTTGTACCACCAGACGGATACCGGTTTCAATAAATGAATAATTAATATAAGGAATGTAATTCATTATTACAGCCCTTCGTGTTGATGATGATCTCGATATCCTCAAGATCGGTTCCCGATTTTTTGAGCGAACAGGAGAGGTGCATCCAATTGGAAATATATGCAACCAGATCCATAGACCCCGTAATGACAGTAGGAATTATTCGATGACCACACTGATAGAAGGGAGGAGTTATGCCTCATACCGAAGCTGAAGTGACTGTCCATCGATCCCAATGGCGAGAATTATCTCGCAATCTAACTCAACGTGAAATTCTGTACTTTGTTTCAGGTTCTCCTGATGGGGTCAGGGAGACGAAAATTAAATCCTTTATGCATGAGGTATTCAGATTTTCAGTTCAAGGCTCGATAGAACCTCATTTAAAAAAACTGGAGGCCGATGGCCTTCTTACCAAAGAGTCTACCCGGAGTGGTGCCATAATATGGCATGCAAATCAACCCCTCGTACTTGATATGGTTCGACAGGAACTAGAAGAGATGAAGTATCGTGAGGATGAACTGCGTGATCTGCTTGCGTACCTGATCAGTATGTATGCTGATTGATGATAATCATCCTTCCTGAATCTCCTGAATCCAACGTATATGGAATGTTTTTCCATGAATATTGGGAATCCTTCCATGTAAGTCATCCTATACCTGAACACTCAACACCGATCAGCCGGAAATAATGAGTGAGAGGACCAGCAGAAGATACATCATTATACTTATCGTAGGAATAATCCTGGCAGACCAGAAGCTGATCTGTTCCACCCGGACTTGATTTTTAACTTCAGAATATCTGTTTATGAATATACCAGAAACGAGTACCATAACCAGTGTGGCGTAGGTGATGATCATGAACCAATCGAGGATGGTTGCATAGGTAACGAGCGGGATATTATCTGCAATTCGCCAGTGGATCATCACTGCAGCGAGGAACATCGAGCTATTGAGACCCATTCGAGTTGATATCTTCATCATCAGCGATGAAAGAGAGACAAGGACGATAAGCAGGAGAGGAAGAAAAAATTTCACAATCGTTGAAGTAGTATCTCTCACAATACCATATTCGAATATAATCCGGGAGTAAGGTTGTTCATCCGCCATATAGGTCATATTCGTGACAGATGAACCATTTCGGGTAAATGTCCATCCAGGAAGATCAGCTTCAGGATTGATCCCGTTTTTTTCCTGATTCGTTAAAAGGACCATTTCATGCTTATTTTTAAATTTCGGTTCCAGTTTTATAGAGAGGGTATGCCTGTCAAAGGGATATCGGCTGAGATCAGGTTCAACGGTCAAAATTGCGATAATCCGGTACTCTTTTTCATGAGGCGTGTCCTGTAACGCGTTCGTTGAGGTAATAACCCCATTCATCAGTTCAAAGTCGCTTATTGACAGGTTTGAGTCGGATCGGATCTGAAGATAAAAATCAACCCCCACACTCCCCGCCCCAACATCAAAACGGTTAAAATCCACAATATAGATCGTAACTTCCACAGGCTCCGGGCTATCTCCCGGAGAGACTACAGTTTCATACGTGATCACATCACCAAATACCGGGATCCCAATCACGATTACGGCAACGAAAAGTAACAACAGAAAATTTAGGAGTCTGCAAGTCCCTTCAGATATACAGCACTCATTTTGTGCAACCGCTCTCATCGGGATGAGTTGGCAGGAGATGATATCACCTGATGTTGAGTTCAGAGTAGGGAGATTTATAACTTCCCTACCCTAAAAGACCTCGATGGGATCAGCAATTCTGCAGAGGCACTGGCTACATACGAAAAAGTCATCGGACTTTATCCCGATAATTCAGATGTATATCCCAAGAAGAATAGCATTCAGAATATAGGGATTTCCAGAAATAAGATCTGGCAGATATACAATGAGTAAAAAATTTATTGGTGAACTGGTGTTACCAGCCAGGTCGTACTGTTTGAATAACTGTACTTTTCTATTGAGAAATCAGGACAAGTCTCTGCAAGAATGGCCATATTTGTACCAACTTCTTTTGAAGAAAGACCGAGTTCCCGTGCAATGTATTTGGATTTGAGGAAGCATCTGCCAGAGCGAATCCGGTTTTTCAGGTACTCAATCAGACAGACCTGTCTCTCATTATAGGTGTCGTTGAATTGTGACTGTAATAACATGGAATACCTCATTTGTTTCAGATGGAATTGGTGAATGATACAACAGGATACGATACGAACTGTAGGAGGAAGTCCGGTATCACCGGACAATGAAATGATCGCATCTATCATAACCATTCGTTGCAAGAGAGACCGGTTATCAGCATCTCTGACATCGGACAGATATTCATGAGGGTCAGGCAACGAAATGTAGGAGGACATGTTGAACGCAATCTCATGAGCGAATATCTGTCAGGTCAGAGACTCTGATTCAGAACTGCCGCAGGAGTATTCTGCAGCAGACCTGACAGGCCTCCCTGTGACATACCAGTGTTACATGAAACAGGCTATAAGTACCGTGGATAAAACTACCAGATATCAGTTCGAAATTCATTCAGAGCATCAATTCATAATTATTAATCCTCGTTATCCATCATAAAAATCAAAAGAGGCAAAC
>NZ_JAJRBM010000349.1 GCF_028679455.1 Methanospirillum sp.
GATCCGGTCTGCTTTACCTCTACTGATGCTGTAGAACTTGAGTTGCCAGTAACTGATTATTTTGAGGTCTCATTATTGACACTCTTTTGTGCAGTAATATTTCATGGCGATGCTGCTGCAGAAGGTGTTGTTGAATTCTGAGTTGAGGTATTCTGAGCAGCGGTGACCTTGGTCTCCTTTGCGGTTGTATTTGACTCGTTTGCAACGGTTTTTGCAGTTACCTGTGCTACCGGAGCTTTCTGAGTCTGTTCACTGATTGGAACTGCGGTGGTTGCCACGGTCTTTGTCGGGGTAGTTGTTGGAGTGAGTGTGGTCTTTGAAGGAGCTGAAGAATTTTCAGAACTTGAAGAACTTGTACATCCACAGAACAGCGTTGCCGCGAGCAGCAATCCGAGGATTGCAATAATGTATACTGATCTTGCATTATGCTTCATACGTAAAACACCAGCCTCATGATAACGGGTGTGTGGTAGTTAAAGTTCTCCACAATATTCTCTATAGTCTCTATATCTGTGGATTCACATTACCGGAGGACTCCCATATGTCTGTTATCAGAAGTAAAAATCTCCCATTTTTATCTCTGGTTACTACCACACTCCCGTGATTTTATGCCTCATCTATTCCAATAGTAAGATTATGCAGATATCAGTCCTTGCGAGTGGAAGCAAGGGCAATTGTGTATATATCGAGGGAGAGAGCGGCGCGATTCTTATTGATGCCGGTAGATCTGCAAAAGAACTGCTGGGCACCAAACATCATACTGGAAGATTGGAGGAAGCCGGTGGGAAGAAGGAACTCATTGAGGGGATACTGGTAACGCACGAGCACAGCGATCATATCAAAGGTCTTGCGGCAGTGGGTAACAATCTTAAAAAAACAGTATATGGTACCGTGGGGACCATGGATGCCTTTATCAGGCAGCGAACCGGGGCTATCCGGTTCCCGGTTCAGACAGTCAAAAGCGGATCCATGTATGAAATTGGTGGTTTTCAGGTTGAACCATTTGTAATTTCCCATGATGCAACTGAACCGTGCGGCTACCTTATCTCTGATGAATCAACCCGGCTCTGTTACTGTACTGATACCGGAATAGTCACCGATTCTATGAGGGAGGTGTTTTCGCGTGCTGATGGAATGATACTAGAGTCGAATCATTGTCCACAGATGCTTAAAACCGGACCTTACCCTGAATTTCTGAAGCGACGGATCGCAGGCCCACGAGGTCACCTCTCAAACCAGGATGCAGCAGCAGTGCTTCGGGATCTTGGTGATTCACTCCATCTGGCGATCCTTGCGCATCTCTCCGAGGAGAATAACGAACCGGAAAAGGCATTGATCACTGCACAGGACGGTCTCTCGCTTCATGCTGAATCGGTTGAGATCTTTGCAGCATCAACCGTAGATACTTTGACGAAAGCATCGGTACTGAAATCTCCCGGGTCATGTAGAGAGTCCTGTTCTGATGCATGCTGGCGTTACCGATTTAATCTGTGAGGATAATTGATGAAATTTCTGATATTTGCTGAACTCTGTAACCGGATTGAATCGATAAAAGGGCGGCTTGACACTATTGAAATTCTGAGTGGTGCTATCAAAGATGTGGATTTAGAAGATCTTGCCATTTTTGTCAGGCTGATCCTGGGAAAACCGTTTCCTGACTGGAGCCCGATGAAACTGGGGATTGGTCCGAATCTTTTGTACGAATCAATTGCATATGTGACCGGTAAAAACCGTGATGGAGTTATTAAGAGGCTGAACTCAGTAGGTGACCTGGGAAAAGCAGTGGAGGAGATGCTTGCCAACAAATCCCAGACGTCTTTTTTTGCAGAAGAACTTACTCTGACTGAAGTTTATGCTGCATTCGAAGCAATTTCCAGGGCAGAAGGAGGAAAATCGCAGAAGGAACGGCTTCGGATTATTCATCGTCTCTTTTCGGTTGCCTCTCCGATTGAAGGACATTATATCACCGGCATTCTGCTCGACGACATG
Organism: Methanospirillum sp.; assembly: GCF_028679455.1. Classification (GTDB taxonomy): domain Archaea; phylum Halobacteriota; class Methanomicrobia; order Methanomicrobiales; family Methanospirillaceae; genus Methanospirillum. Next base: position 1,990 of record NZ_JAJRBM010000349.1, read on the forward strand.
CGAATCGGGGTCGGTGAAGGTAATGTACGTGATGCGGTTGCGAAAGCATTCGGGGTCGATTCAAGCCTTGTTGAGCATGCTCAGCAGGTGCTCAACGATATGGGTGAGGTAGCGGTACTCGCACTCCTGGGTCAAGAAGCACTCTCACAGGTTAAAATGCAGATATTTCATCCGGTGCGGATGATGCTAGCCAGGCAGGGGACAATCTCCCAGGTAATCAGTGATTCAGGAGCCATCGCTGTGGAGTACAAATATGATGGGGCACGGTTTCAGTTTCACAAAAAGGGTGGCGATGCACGAATGTACTCGCGGCGGCTTGAAGAAGTGACTGATGCTCTTCCTGATGTGGTCTCGATGCTGCTCGGAGCAACCGATCACGATCTGATCCTGGACGGTGAAGTGATTGCAGTCAAAGATGACAGACCCATGCCGTTTCAGACGGTACTGAAACGATTCAGACGTAAACATGGGGTTGCCGATGCAGTTGACGCGATCACGCTGGTCCCGAACGTCTTTGATATTCTGTATCTCGACGGGGAGATGCTTCTTGACAGGCCGTTTTCAGAACGCAGAGAGATTCTGACCCGGGTGCTCCAGATGTATGCAACCCCCCAGTTGGTAAGCGATGATCCTGCCGCTATTGAAGCGTATTATCAGCATGCACTTGATGACGGTCATGAAGGGGTTATGCTGAAACTGCTTGGTTCCCGTTATACTCCCGGCATGAGGGGGAAGGACTGGGTTAAGATCAAGCCGGAAGTTGACACACTCGATCTCGTAGTGGTTGGTGCAGAATGGGGAGAAGGGAAACGTGCTCATGTATATGGTTCGTTTTTGGTCGCTGCCCGTCAGGATGATCGGTTGGTTCCGGTGAGCAGGGTTGCAACCGGATTGTCTGATGATCAACTGACCCGGCTTTATGAGACATTAAAAGATACGATCATGCATACTGAAGAAAAAATGGTCTATTTTGAGCCTGCTCTGGTCTTTGAGATTGGGTATTCTGAGATACAGCAGAGCCCGAATTACGAAGGAGGGTTTGCACTCCGGTTTCCGAGGTTTGTTCAGGTAAGGGACGATAAGGATATCAGGGAAGCGAATACGCTTGAGGATATCAGAGAACGATATGAAATGATACAAACCAGGTAGATCTGAACCCTTCCTCTAGCATTTTTCCGGAACCGTGATCTATCGCGGTGAAATATGAACTGAAAATATAAATCGATAAATTTATTGGACCAATCTTCATAGTCTGAGTGATGGATAGGTTGGGTGGTTTTTATTCGATAATCGTGCTGGTTTTCGTCTCATTTCTGATCTTTATCCCGGTGACTGCAGA